>JAHCID010000008.1 GCA_026129405.1 bacterium | reverse complement strand
CCCCTCGCGGTCCATGGCGGCGCCGAGCGCGTCGAGCCGGCACGACACCGCGTCGAGCCCGCCCAGGGCGGCGTGCAGACAGCGTCCGTCGCTGCTGCAGGCGTCGAGGGTGCAGGCGTCGGCGTCGTCGCAGGCGTCCGGCGCCGCGGGGTCACAGACCTCCCCGGACGGCGGGGTCGTCGTGGTGGTCGACGCGGACACGGCGGTCGTCGTGGTGGTCGCGAGGGGGATCGAGCCCGGCGTCGTCGTGCTGGTCGCGACGCTCGTCGACGTCGTCGTGGATGCGCCGTCGACGACGGTCGTCGTCGTGACCGGCGTCGGGAGCGTCACGCTGGTCGCGGTCGTGCTCGTGACCGACGTCGGCGGCACGCCGGCGACCGTCGTCGTCGTGACGGACGGCGCTCCCAGGTCGACGATCACGTGGACGGCCCCGGCATCGTTGGCCCCCGCGTCGTCATGCCAGGCGCCCACGGCCAGAACCATCCCCTCGCTCGCCAGCGCCGCGCCGAACTGGTCGTCGGGCGCCGGCGTGGGGTTGGCGATCGAGCCGAGCGGCACGCCGTCACCCGTGAACAGATGGACGACGCCGCTGCCCTCGTGCGGCGCGCCGACGACGATGTCGGTGCCGCGCAGCGCCACCGCGGTGCCGAACCGTCCGCCGGCGACCGGCTGCGGGCTCGTGAGCCGCAGGCGGAACGCCAGCGTGGCGGCGTCGTACACGTAGACCGTGCCGGCGTCCGAGACGTTCTCGGCCTCGTCGAGCGGCGCGCCGACGACGATCAGACCGGCGCCGACCGCGAGCGCCCGCCCGAAGTCGTCGCCGAGCGCCGGCGGGGTCGGCCGCAGCGTACCGATCCAGGTGCCGGTCGCGAGCGCGAACACGTGCGCGGCGCCGCCGTTCGGCGCGACCGTCGCGTCGCCCGGCGCGCCGACGACGGCGACGCTGCCGTCGGTCGCCACGGAGGCGCCCACCAGCGCGTACGCGGCGGGCGTCGGTGCCAGCAGCGTCAGCCGTGGCGCCGTACCGGCACCGACCACGTAGGCGGCGCCGCCGTCCGCGATGCCCGCGCCGTCGAGTCGCGCGCCGATGACGAGGTCGCCGCCCGCGCCGGCCACGGCGCCGCCGAAGCCGTCGTCGAGCGCCGGCTCGGGATTCGGCACGGTGCGGAGATGGGTGCCCCCGGCGAGCGCGAAGACGTGGACCGCGCCCGCGTGCGGCGCACCGCTGTCCTCGTGGGGCGCGCCCGCGACGACGTCGGCGCCGACCGCCGCGACCGCGGAGCCGAGCCGCGCATCGGCGATCGGCGCCGGCGCGACGAGCGCGTGCAGCAGCGCGCCGCTGCCGGCGTCGAAGACGTAGACGGCGCCGGCGTCGGCCGCGCCGGGCTGATCCCGTCGCGGCGCACCCACCACCAGCCGGCCGCCGCGGAGCGCCACGGACGCGCCGAAGAAGTCGCCCGCCGCCGGGTACGGATGCGGCACGGTGCGGACCTCGAACGGCGCGGCGCCCGCCGCGGCGGCGACGCACAGCAGCCCGAGCGCGAGCCCGCGCGTCAAAGGGCTGACCCTCCGTCAGCCGGCCGTCCGGCGCCTGCCGCCCGACGGGCTCCGCCGCCCCTCCGCATCCCCGTGAAAGCAACGCGCGTGCCCGGGTTCGGTTCCCCGTCGCGGAGCGCGCTGCTAGGGTCCGCCGCCATGCAGGTGAACCGCACCGAGCTGACGCCCCTGCTCTTCCTCGAGCGCGCCGCCTACGTGCACCGCGACCGCATCGCCGCCGTCTACGGCGCGCGCCGCTTCACCTGGAGCGAGATGGCCGAGCGGGTGCGCCGCCTGGCGGCGGCGCTCGAGCGCGCCGGCATCCGGCGCGGCGATCGCGTCGCGATCCTCGCGCCGAACGTGCCCGCGATCCTGGAGGCGCACTTCGGCGTCGCGCTCGCCGGCGGCGTGCTGGTCGCGATCAACACGCGGCTCGCGCCGGCCGAGGTCGCCTACATCCTCGCGCACTCCGGCGCCCGTCTTCTCCTCGTCGACGCCGAGCTCGCGGCGGCGCTCGGCAGCGTGCCCGCGTCGGTCGAGCGCGTGGTCACGATCGACGATCCCGAGCAGGCGCCCGGCATCGCACGCAGCTTCGACGGTCCCGAGTACGAAGCGTTCCTCGACGGACCGCCGAGCGACGCCGCCTGGCGCGTGCCCGACGAGGAATCGATGTACGCCATCAACTACACGTCGGGCACGACGGGCCGCCCGAAAGGCGTCATGTACACGCACCGCGGCGCATACCTGAACGCGCTCGCCGAGATCGTCTGCCACCGGCTCGACACCGGCTCGGCCTTTCTCTGGACGCTGCCGATGTTCCACTGCAACGGCTGGTGCTTCCCGTGGGCCGTGACCGCGGCGGGGGCGCGCCACGTGCTGCTGCGCAAGGTCGACCCGCCCGTCGTGTGGCGGCTCGTCGCCGAGGAGGGCGTCACGCACTTCAACGGCGCGCCGACCGTCCTCATCATGCTGATCAACGACGCGAGCGCCCCCGCCGGGCGACTCGCCCGCCCGCTGCGCATCGCCACGGGCGGCGCACCGCCGTCACCGACGCTCCTCGGCCAGTGGGAGGCGATCGGCGCCGAGCTGACGCACCTCTACGGGCTGACGGAGACCTACGGCCCGCACACGACCTGCGACTGGCACCCCGAGTGGAACGCGCTCGCCCCCGAGCGACGCGCCGTGCTGCGCGCCCGCCAGGGGGTCGCGCATCAGGTGGCGTGCGAGCTGCGCGTCGTCGACGCCGAGATGCGCGACGTGCCCGCCGACGCGGCGACGCTCGGCGAGGTCGTCATGCGCGGCAACAACGTCATGGCCGGCTACTTCGACGATCCCGACGCGACGGCGACGGCGTTCCGCGGCGGCTGGTTCCACTCCGGCGACGTCGCCGTCGTGCACCCCGACGGCTACATCGAGCTGCACGACCGCGCCAAGGACATCATCATCTCCGGCGGCGAGAACATCTCGACCATCGAAGTCGAGCAGACGATCGCGTCGCACCCCGACGTCCTCGAGGTGGCGGTGATCGCCGTCCCCGACGAGAAATGGGGCGAGGTGCCGAAGGCGTTCGTGGTGCCGAAGGACGGCCGCACGCCCACCGCCGACGCCATCGTCGCGCACTGCCGCGCGCGGCTCGCGAAGTTCAAGTGTCCGAAGCAGGTCGCGTTCGGCCCGCTCCCCAAGACCAGCACGGGCAAGGTGCAGAAGTTCGTGCTGCGCGAGCAGGAGTGGAAGGGGCGCGACAAGCGCATCCACTGACGCCGTGACCATCTACCACATGGCCCACCGCGCCGACTGGCTCGCCGCGCAGGACGGCGGGCAGTACGGCGGCAGCCCGGACGACCGGCGCGACGGCTTCATCCACTTCTCCACCGCCGCCCAGGTCGCGCGCTCCGCGCACAAGCACCGCGCCGGACAGCCGGATCTGCTGCTCCTGCACGTCGACCCCGCGCAGCTCGGCGCGGCCCTGCGATGGGAGGCGTCGGGCAGCGGCGAGACGTTCCCGCACCTCTACGCGACGCTCCCCGTCGACGTCGTCGCGCGTGTCGACCCGCTGCCGCTCGGCCCGGATGGGCTGCACGTCTTCCCGCGGCTCGCCACCGGCGTCTGACGACGCCCGCAGCGAGGGGACGCCTACGGGTGCAAGCACCCGCAGGCGCCGGCGGTGGCGCCGCAGAACTCCCAGAGCCCCGGGCAGAGTCCGTCGCCGCACATGCCCGAGGACATGTTGCCGCACTGCGACGCCGGCGGAGCGCAGCCGCAGGACTGGGTCGTGACGCCGAGGCAGACGTTCCCGTCGGGACACAGTCCCTGACAGATGCCGTTGGCGTTGGACTGACACGGGTCCTGGTCGGTCACCTGGCGCCACGCCGGCGTACAGAGAAACGCCGTCTGGCGCCTGACCTTTATGGTGCGCGTCCCGAACTGGTCGACGACGGGATAGCTCACGTCGCGCCCGCCGGGACACTTCAGCTTGTAGCAGAGACGATCGCCGGGATCCGGCCCCGCGGCCAGCCAGCTCGCGGCGGTGTACGGCGCTCGCGTCTGCCTGGCGTTCGCGACTTCGACGTCGATGCAGAAGTACTTCGCGGGCAGCACGATCTGACAGCCCGCGCTGTAGACCCCGCCGGTCACGCGATCGCCCGGCATCGGCGCGAACCGATCGAGCTCTTTCGGGTTGACGTCCATGGTGTACCCGACCCGTGGAACCACCGGATCGCCGATCTTGAAGCAGGTCATGTGATCGAAGACGGGTTGGGCAATCGCGAGTCGTGCGCTTCCGAGCAGCAGCGGCGCTGCGAGCATGAAGGCCAGACGCATCACGGTCATGAAGAGCTCCCTTCCATTGCCGGCATCCTGCCGGCGTGCGCACCGTCCAACTCGAGAACGGCCTGGAGGACCTCGAGGCGAGTGTTCGCGCTCGCGGCCAGGGCGGCGAGCTGATCGGCCAGCGGCGCCTGCAGGCGTCCCGCATGCGTCGCGGACTCGATCAGGGCGCGCACGCGGGCGAAGCGCCGCGCCGCCCGCCGCAGCAACTTGTCGCCGCGCGTGGGCGCCTTTCTGGCTCGCTCGACGAGGTGCACGACGCCCGGCATCCATCGCTGGATCCGACGCAGCGTCCGCCGTGCAGGCCGGAGCTGGGCGTCGGGCTCCCGCACCCGCAGGCGCAACACCTGCAGGCGGCAGAGCACGGCGCCGAACGCCTGCCGCTCGAGGTGTTCGCAGCCGGCGACGGTGCAGACGTCGTCGGTGCACGGATCGCCGTCGTCGCACGCGTCCGGCGCACAGTCGGGTACGGTCGAGGTCGTACTGCCGGTCGGCAACGACGAGGTCGTGGTGGTCGTCGTCGACATCTCGGTCGCGGAGGTCGACGAGGTCGTCGATCCGGGCCCACCGTCGGAGGTCGTGGTGGTGGTCGAGGTCGTGGTGGTGGTCGCGGTGCTGCTGGTCGTCGTCGGGGGCGGCAGGGGATCGGCGATCGCCGTCTCGTACTGAACGGAGGTCGTGTAGAAGTCCGACGTCGTCTCGAGCCGCCAATAGACGTGGCGCTCGTCGGTCGTACCGTCGGGCAGCGAGAGCAGCCAGATCGCATCCACCGGCCACCCCGTGCTCTTGATGGTCACCGACTGACCGGGAGCCTCCAGCAGCGCGCTTCCGATCCTGAGCTTCGCCCCGCCGTGCACGCCGGTGACGACGATGCGCACCGTGGTGTTGGCTCGCAATGGATGGATCGGGACGCTCGCGTCCGCGGCCGCGAGCACGAACCCCGGTGCGTTCGCCGAGTAGAGCGTCGTGGGGCCGACGTCGCCGAGCCGCCGCACCTGCACCGGTTCGGGGCCGACGCGCGCCACCAGGACACCCGGCTGCGCGCGGGTCGGCGCGGCGACGGAGCCACCGATCTCGATCATGGCCGCCGTCGCGGTCGGCGCGTGCAGCGCGAGCAAGCCGAAGACGACCCAGCGCAGCGGGATCATTCCGCCTCCGCGTCGCTGCTCGCGGGCGCCGGCAACGCCGCCAGCGCGGCGGCCGCTCGCTGCCGCAGCTCGGCGTTCGCCGTCCGCGCGAGCACCCGGCGGACGATCTCGGCCGCAGGGTCGCCGAGCAGCCCCTCGGCCAGCGCGGCGAGCGATGCTCCATCCAGGTCGCGCAGCGTTCCCAGCGCCAGCTCCCGCAGATGCGGATCGCGCTCGATCGCGGCCAGGCCCGCGTCCACCGCCTCGGCTCGCACCTCGGGATCGCGCTCACGCGTGGCGACGCCGGCGAGCTGCGAGAACGTCGCCTGGTCGGCCCGCAGGGTCATGGCCAGCCGTCCATGCACCGGCACGGCCGGATACCGGTTCAACGCCTGGCTGAGCGCGGCCGTCGAGGGCGCCACGTGGACACGCGGCGGCGGCGGAACGGCGACGGCGACCGTCGTGGGGGCCGCGGGCGGCTCGCCGACCAGCCGGATCGTCCGCAGCGCGTTGCCCTGGTAGATCAGCGTGAAGCTCTCGCCACCCATCACCCGTTCGAACACCTCCTGCAGCGGCACCGCGTCGAACGCCGCCGTCACCGAGCGGGGGGACGCCACGCCGCCGCGGACCTCGGCGCCGACGGCACCGGCGATCGCCGCCACGACCTGCGCGAGCGACGCCTCCTCGAACCGGGCCGTCAACCGATCGTCCTCGACCGCCACGGCGAACGGCGGCTCGCCGCAACGAGCCGCCGTCCCGCCCGGCCCGCACAGCACTGCGAGAGCCAGGAGCAGGTGCCGCCCGACGGCGGCGGCACCCCGACGATCTTCATCCCTCGGGCGCACGGCGCACGCGCCTCAATCCGTCATCTTCCGCACATTCCCCGCGTCGAGACCCGGCGCGGCGTTGAGGGCGGTGTCGGCGTTGACGAAGCTGCCGGGGCCGTCCTCGGTGGTCCACTCCTCGCAGCTGAAGGGAACGCCGGTGGCGTTGAACTCGAACAGGCTGCCGCCCTGGGCGGGACGAACGACCCGCGCCGTGGCGTTCCCGGTCGTCCATATCTGCGTGGACGATGCGGTCGGATACGTGGCCGTCAGGCAGTTGAGGTTGATGTTCCCCGTCGTCTGGCGAACGTTGAACGACATCAGGAGATCGCCCGGACCGCCCGTGCCGATGCCCGAGAGCACGACGGCAGGTCCATCCGCTCCGCCTCCGCTGGTCGGCCGGCCGCCGGTGTTGCTGTCGCGCGTATTGCTCATGTCGACCGCGTGGCCCCCGCAGCAGTAGAGCTTCCCGGTGCTGTTGGTCGTGAAGCGGAAGCACTGGGTCTGGTTGTTGAGGGGAATCTTGATCTCCACGATGGTGTCGGCCGCGAGGGAGATCGGCACGACGCCGTCCTGATCCGGTGTCCCCGCGACCAGCGTCATCGGCCCGCCCGGCATGCTCATGGTTCCGACCGGCGTTCCCGGACCGATGATCGAGTTGAAGAACCCGCTGGTGGCGGGCGTGAGGCTGAACGTGCGTCCGCCGAGCGGCGTGACGCTGCCGGCGAAGCTGCACTCCTCGACCCGGCACTGCTCGTCGCAGCCGTCACCCGGCGTGGTCCCGCCGTCGTCGCAGCTCTCGCCGTTGACGGCGTCGATGACGCCGTTGCCGCAGGTCTCGTTCGAACGGCAGTCGGCGCTGCAACCGTCACCGCCGAGCGGCGGCGCGAAGCCGATCTGCCCCCGCAGCTCGCCGCCCGGATTCGTCAGGGTGTGGACGTTGACGTAGTACTGGCCGCGCTTCATCAGGTTGACCTCGGCCAGCGACAGCGGCGGCGTGGTACCGACCCAGGTCGTCGGTCCGCCGTTCAGCGTGAAGACGATGGGTCCGGCGACGCCGGCCGCGCCCTGATGGATGTGGGCCGCGGTCCCGCCCGTCAGGGCGTTCGTCGTCACGTTGTAGAAGAGCGAGTTGTCCGGGTTGAGGACGAGGATCGCCGAGCCGGTCGCCGAGGTCGTCACCGGCGGCGTCTCGGCGCCGCCGGAGAGCGTCGCGACGTAGTCGAACCCGCCGTCGTCGCAGACCTCCCCGCGGATCGTGTCGACCACGCCGTTGCCGCAGGTCTCGTTCGAGCGGCAGTCCGCGCTGCACCCGTCCCCGGCCGACGTGTTGCCTCCGTCGCAGACCTCGTTCGGGTCGATCTTGCCGTCGCCGCAGACGAAGGGCTCGAGGTGACAGGTCGAGTCACAGCCGTCGTTGTTGGCCGTGTTGCCGTCGTCGCACTCCTCCGTTCCCTCTTTCTTGCCGTCACCGCACACGATCTTGGTGCAATCCGGGTTGCACAGCGGATCGTTGCGGAAGAGTGCGTCGCAGCCCTCGCCGGCGTCGACGAAGCCGTCACCGCAGGTGGGGAGCAGGCACGGGAACTTCGTCGTCCCGGGCAGGCCGTCGATCTGGACCGTGGCCAACACCTCGGCCGCACGCGGCTCGAGCTTTCGGATCAGGGCCTCGGTGGTGCAGTCGAGGCTGTGCCCGAGACAGCCGACGAGCGCGTCGACGCTGCTCAGGGGACGGCCGATGGCGGCACACAGGCTGCCCAGATTCTCGAAGCCCAGACCGCGTGCCAGGGCCGGGATGCTCGCCGCATCGAGGCCGTCACAGGCCTTGTGCGTCTTGGCCGCGCGCGCGGCCTCCCCCTTGGCGATGACCGCGGAAGCGCCGTCGCACGCCTTCTGCGCCTTGCTCTCGCAGGCGGCGAGCTTCACGCCGTCGAGACCGTCGGTCTCGGAGAGGGCGCGACACGTGACCCAGGCGTCGGCACATCGCTGCAACGCCTTCTGCTTGTTGACGACGTACTTGGCGCCCTCCTTGTCGAGGGCCCGCTGGCAGGCGGTGACCGCGGTCCGGTCATGCCCCGCGGCGTCTCCCGGCACGAACGGGTGCGGCAGACATCCGTTCGGATGCACGAACTGCCCGTAGCCGTTCGCGGCGAGCACCTCGCTGGCGCGCGGCCGGAGGCGCGCGACGATCTGCTCGGTCGAGCAGGCGAGCAGCCGCTGCACGCACGCCAGCGTGCCCTCCTTGGTGGTCGTGTTGATGCCGAGCGAGTCGCAATGCGCCTTGTTGCTGCCGAAATTGAGCCCGAGCACCGGCGCCAGCAGGTTCGGCTGTCCCACCAGGAAGCAGCCGCGGGCGACGTTCTTCGCCAGGGTGGCCTCGTAGACGTCCATGCGTCCGAGCTCGCGGTCGCACGAGCTCTTCGCGCGCTCGATGCAGCCGGCTTGCGGCACGCCGGTCTCGGCCGCGAGCTGACACGCGACCAACACGTCCACGCACCGCGCCAGCGCCACCTCCTTCGCCTTCAGGAACACCGCCCCCTTCTGCTGGATCGCCTTCTGGCACCCGAGCAGCGCCCGCCCGGCGATCGGCGGCGTCGGCGGCGGCTCGATGAAGCCGGTGATGCGATTGTGCTGCAGGACCGAGCCGACCACGGGCGCGTTGGTCAGCTGGATGCCGGCGAGCACCACCCGGCCGGTGGCGAAATCGAGCGGCACACCCTCGGCGATGCTGTTGGGATCGGACAGGTCGATCGAGCGTCCCGTCCCCATCGGCGCGCGGAACTTGATGATCGGCAACGCCCCGAAGACCTCGAAGTCCATCCCGAGGCTCGGGAAGCGGATGTTGCCGTCGCCGTCGATCGTGCCTTCGTAGATCGGAATGCCGCGTGGACAGCCGTCGGGGTTCAGACACGGCTCGGCGAAGCGCACCTCGGCGGGGCCAGCCTGGGTCGAGAACAGGATGCCGCCGGGACCGCCGGGGGGCACGGGGACGTTGTTCTGGTTCACCGGATTGCGCGCGTCGATGACGATCTTCCCGGCGGCGAAGTCGATCGTCACCGGCAGGCGGATCTCGCGCTGCAGACAGTTCGCCGTCGCGCATATGGCGGCGTTGTTCTGGACCGAGAGCGACAGAAGGGAGTTGATGCGAAGGACGTGCTCGCTCGCGCCGGCGGACGCCGCCGCAAGGACCAGTCCGGCCGTGACCATCGCGCGCACGCTGCGGCGCATCCCATTCCTCGTCCGGAGAGTGATCACAGGGGCCTCCGCTCGACGATCTTTGCGAAGGTGCGCGCGCCCCGCGGTGTCTGGAACGCGCGGCTCCGCACGAAGGCGTCGTCACCGATTTCGATCGCAACCTGGATGAAGTTCTTGTCCAGCGTCCCGAGGTCCAGGGCTCTGCCCTTGATCTTGAGCTGCCAGACGCCCTTGCCGAGATGCTTCAGGGTCACCTTCTTGATGCCCTGCGCGACTCGCATCGATTGGTCGGAGAACGTGAACGCCCCCCCGCCGCCGACGGCGCGGATCGTCCCGGCCGGGATGGTGCGCTCGAAGAGCGGCTCGTCGACGTCCGCGAGCGTGAGCTTGAAGGCCTCGCTCAGGAAGCCGCCGGCGACGTCGAAGCGCGACCCGGGCGGCAGCCGGAACGAGACCTTCAGCTCCAGCTTGTCGTCGGTCGCGACGTCGAGCCTCCCGAACTTCACCGCCACGCTGTCGAGACGCAGATCGGCGGCGAGCCGCGCGGTACCCGGACCGGGATTGTGCGGCGCATTCAGGAACGCGGCCAGCTTGCGCAGCTGCTGCGGCGTCAGGTTCGTGGTCGTGCCGTGCAGGTTGTCGAGATTCTTGCCCGCATACGCCGTGGTGCAGTCGTCGAGCTGGGTACTGCAGGGCAGGATGCCGTGCAGCAGCGTGTCGAAGGCGCCGTCATGGTTGTACGGCCCCGTGTTCCACGCATCGACGATGGTCGGCGTGACGTAGTCCAACAGCGGACCGCGCGTGGCGGGAATCGGCGCCACGCTGTTCTGGAAGATTCCGAATTCGCTCGCGACCTGGAACGGATCCGTCTGGTCGAACGCGTTGAACGTTCCGACGTTGTGGCGAAGGAACGGATTGTTGACGTCGGGTCCGCCGGGAAGCCCCGGCGGATGACTGGCGATCGCCTTCTTGTCCGAGAAATGCTGATTCGTCGGCGACGGGCCGTTGTGGCATTCGAGACAGCGCACGCCCGACGCGGCGAAGATGACGCCGCCTTCCACCGCGTCCGCCGACGGCCCGTTCTCGAGGTTCGGGTTCCGGACGAAGGTCGTGAGGCTGTAGAGGTAGTCGGCCACGTGGTCGAGGCGCGGGCTCAGTCCGCGGTTGCCGGGGCCCAGATCGGGATGCGCTTCCTGCGGCTTGGCGACGTTCGACCGCATGACGAGGGCGCCGATGCACTTCTCGGGCAGGTCCTCGACGCCGTCACAGTCCCCCGCACCCATGAGCGAGCGGAAGGTGAACTCGAAATCCTCGACCTCGTCGCGATCCGCGTTCCAGTGCGCGGTCAGCATCGGGTTGAAGAACGACTGCGGGTTCGTGACGTTCCCCGGGATGTCGGCCGGCGAGCCGGGGCGGCACTTGGCGACGTTGCACGTCTTCGTCTCGCAGAGATTGAAGTTGCAGGTGTTCGCGATCGAGCAGCCGAAGCGGCACTGGTTGTCACGCGTGCACGGCGTCGTGCCGTTCTCACGGCAGAACCCGCCGCAGTCGCCGTCGCGCTGACAGGCGACGGTGGCGTCGTTGGAGCACGTGCCGCCGCAGTCGCGGTCGGCGCGGCAGGTGATGCCCGGCGTGGGACTGCTCGCGCTGCAGGAGCCGCACTGGATGTCGAGCTCACAGACGACGCTCGGGTCGTTCGAGCAGGTGCCGACGCCGTGGTTGGCGCACTGCGAATCCGTGGTGCACGACTGCCCGGGGGGATCGCTGCACATGCCCGGCGCGAAGCTGGCGCGGCCGCGCAGCTCCATCGTGTTGCGGACCGACGCACCGAACTGGGAGAAGTCCCAGCTACGCCCGTCGAAGCCGCCGTCCGGGTGACAGCTGGCGCAGGCCACGTACGAGGCGTCGTGTGAGGTGCTGGTCACGTGCCCCACGGGCTCGAGGACATCGGGATCGTCGCGGTTGTAGCGCGGCGCCGCCTGCCCCAGGCCGATCCCGTTCGGAACGCTCGAGTCGCGGGCGGCGGTGTGGAAGAGGATCTTGCCGTCGAGAAGCGGCGCCGGGAGCGGGTCGGGAGCATCGATCGACGGCACGACGGCATGGAGCCGCGGCGCGCAGCCGGCGCAGCTCGCGGAGGTCTGACACGCCGCCCCGTTCGGGCAGAAGAGCTGATCCGCCTTCACGACGCTGACGTTGCGCGAGAGGAAGTTCGCGACGAACACCTTGGACCCGTCCGGCGAGATCGCGACGCCGTGCGGCACCGTGCCGATCGCGTCCGGCACCGGGCGCATCCGGCCGGTGGCGACCGTGTACTCGAGGCCGGTGTTGATGACGCCGCCGCCGACCAGCTGCGGATCGACGCCGATCGGAACGATCTGCCCCTGCGGCGGGAGAATGAACGGGGCTTCCGACGCCGTCAGGAACGCGCCGCCCCGGCACGGCTGATCGGGCTGCGCCCCGCCCGGGCCGAAGCGCGAGCCGGCGGCGAAGGCCGTCGTCATGTTGCCGTCCTGCCCGCGTGCGGTGTTGAGCACGTGGTAGCTGTTGAAGAACTGGTCCACGACGTAGGCGGTGACGCCGTCGGGGCTGAACACGATGTCCGTCGGCTGATTCGCCTCGTCGATGTCGATCTTGCCGACCTGCTGGCCGGTGCCGAGATCGATCTTGGCGATTCCGGAGCGGGTGATGTCGTGGAACGACGGCTTGTAGAGGTTGCGGGCGATGGCCTGGAACGTGGCCGTGCAGGTGCCGCCGGGACAGTCGCCGTCGCGAAGACAGCGCGTATCGTGGTTCACGCCTCCCGAGCAGAGCATGGGGTCCGGGCGACCGCCGAACCGCGGGTCGTTGCGGAACAGACCCTTCGTCAGATTGTTCTGCAGCACGGCGCCCACCCACAGCTGGCCCCGGACGTTCGCGGGCGCGGTGGACGGAACGATGTTGAGGCCGGCGATGACGTTGTAGACCCCCTTGCCCGAGTTGATCGTCTCGCAGGTGGTCATGTCGGGAGGGATCGCGATGACGCGCGATATCTCGTTGGTCTCGGTGTCGATCTCGGTGACGTGAGCGTCGGCGCCGGGAAGCCGCGTCAGAAAATGCGCCACGTAGAGGCGCTTCTTGTCCTCGGTCAACGCCATCGAGCGCGGGTCAGGCCAGTCCAGCGGGATGGTCGCGACGATCTCGCTCAAAGCGGCATCGAGCACGAGCACGCTCTGGCGGCGTTCGCACGACACGTAGACCACCGGACCGTTCGGGCCGGCCTCGTTGAAGAGGACGCCGTACGGCGCGCAGCCGAACGGCGTCGTGAGCTTGCTCAACACCGCGCCGGACGCGGGGTCGAGCTTCATCACGGTCTCGGGATCCGGTTTCGGCGTCAGATCCTGGGAGCCCTGGTTGGCCACGTAGATCGCACCGCCGGCGACCGAGATCGTGCGCGGGTAGTCTCCGACGCGATACTCGCCGACCAGCGTGTGGGTCGCGGCGTCGATCCGACCGACGGAATCGGAATCTGGATTGACCACCCACACGCTCCCGCCGTCCGCCGTGACTTGGATCGGCGACGTGTGCCGTGGAGGTTCAGCATGAGCATGCCCGACCGATAGGTAGAGGATCACCGGCCAAACTACCGCGACTCCCCAAAAACGACGTGCAACCATATCCCCCTCGCTTGCACGAACTCGTATGTGACCACGGACACCGATCGTCGCGCGGACTGGAACCACATTGCGTCGCGGACTGTCAACGAGATTTCGTCGTGCTGTGATCTTGCTCCTCGTTCATCGCATCCCACTCTCTCCAGCTTCTGATCGAAGACTCATCGCACGCGAATTCGATTGCGATGACACCTCGTTCGCGATCGAAACGTTGCGCGGTTTTCACCACCGACGATGACGCGTCGCGAGAGTTGCCGGCGCGAGTCGACGCGCTGCGCAGCGCGCGCTCGGCGGCGTCGACACGTCGTCGATGCGCAGGTTCGATCACGACGACACCTGCGTCGATCGCTTGGCGCCGCGCGCTCGCGTCGCGCGGCAAGCGAACCGGTTCGCCGAACTCGTGCCGGCGCGCGCACGCCGCCCGCACGCGTCGGCACGCGACGTGTCGCCGACGTGGTCGCGACGTACGCGCCGTCGCGCACGCGCGGCGTTGCCGGATCGCGCGCGGCGAGCCGCCGGGCGCGAGCGGCCCGGCGCCCGGCACGGGCTACCGCCGCGGCGAGGTCACGCGGCGGGCGCGGCCCGGGGGATCAGGCCGCGCCCGCCGCCTGGTCGCCGTGCGGTCCGCACACCACCACCGCACGGGCATCGTCACGGATGATGCGTCCGTCGTGCTCGAGCGACGCGAGCCCACGCGTCACGTTGGCTCGCGTCGCCACCACCAGCGCGGCCAGGTCCGCATGCGTGAGCGGCAGGTCGATGCGCGTGCCGCGCGGCTCGAGCCGACCGAAGTCGGCCGCGAGCGTGCCGAGGACGTGGTAGAGGCGCTCGCGCAGCGGCAGCGCCAGGAGCAGACAGCGATCGAGCAGCAGCCGCCGCACCCGCGCCTGCGAGTAGGCGAGCAGGCGGACGACGTTCTCGGGCGGCAGCGCCATGACGATGGTCCGCCACAGCTCCGGGCCGGTCCGGGCGACGACGGCCGGTACGTGCGCCCGCGCTACGAAGCGGCAGCCGCCGGCGCGATCGTCGAGCCAACTGCCGCCGAACCAGCGTCCGGGCGGTACGATCTCCGCCGCGACGCTGGCGCCCCCCGGCACCAGACAGACGATCTGGACGGCGCCGCTGACGACGAAGTGCACGGTCCCCGCCCCCGCCGCGCCGCTCGCCACGAGATCGCCGCGCCGCCAGTGGCCGATCTGCCCGTGCTGCACCATCGTGTCGACGGCGGCGGTCGTGAGCCCGGCGTCGCGCGCGGTCTGGCGCAGCCACGCGCGATACGTGACCTGGACGGCGGACAGCCCGTCCGCCCCGATCATCGCGTCACCTCGGGCCGGCCCACGACCATCGCCGCGCCGTGCGCCGCGAGCCGGCGGCGCAGGCGGATCGGATCGATGTCGAGCGCGTCGCAGACGTTCAGGAACGAGAACGGCCACGCATGGTCGTCGTCCAGGATCCAGCTGCGGGTGTCCCAGAACAGCCGCCCGCTCGTGGTTCGGCGCGGGCCGGCCGTGAGGATGGTGAGCGCGTCCTCGAGGACGGCGAGCATCAGGCGTTGCTCCGGCGGGACGCCGCGCAGTGCGGTCGGTGCACACGAGCGCGGTGCGCGCACCTCGTCCGGATCGGACGATGCCGCGGCGGACGACGCCGGACGCGGCGCCGGCCAGGGGACGATCCGCCGCCGCCCGCGTCCCGCGCCCATCACGCGGTGGAACAGCCCCGAGACATCCACGCCCCCGTACAGCATGGCGGCACCTCCTGGTTGGGTCGTTCTGCGCGGCCGATACGCCCGGAGGACGCCGGCGGCAATACCCTCCATGCACTGAAGCAGGTATGGATTCAAGGAAGCTAGTAGCTACCGTAGGGCGGATCGTCCGGCGGTCGGAGCCCGACGGTGCGCGATCGTGCGCGGCTGCGCGCAACCTTGACCCCGAGGGAACCCGCGTTTTACTCTCGCGCGACGGGCGGATGTTCTACCACTTGATCCTGGGCCTCCTGCGCGACGGAAAGGCACGCCACGGCTACGAGCTGGTCTCGGAGTACCGTGCTCGGTCGGGGGCCCAGACCAACCCGGGCAACTTCTACCGCGAGCTCGGTAAGCTGGTGGACGCCGGTCTCCTCGAGCAGGGGGTCAACCCGCCCGACGCCGACGCGCGCCGCATCCCGTACGTCATCACCACGCCCGGCCGCGACGAGTTCGACCACTGGCTGGCCCAGCCGGACACCACCGAGCAGGAGCTCGATTCGTGGCTCCTGTTCGCGCACCTCCTGGGTCCGGAGCAACGCGATCGCCTCCTCGACCGGCGGCAGGAAGAGCTGTGGCTCCTCGGCAAGACGCTCACCCGCGCCCGCGAGGACTCGCTCGCCGACTCGCGCAAGAACGGCGACCCCGACGGCCATCGCGCAGCCGCGGCGCTGCTGCTCCGTCGCATCAAGCAGGTGACGGCCGAGCTGGAGTTCCTGGACGAGTACCGCCGCGACCTCGCCGAGCGGCCGCCGCCGGCGACGCCGAAGGGCGGTGCGGGGAGGAAGCGATGAGCGACCTGATCGTGGCTCGCGGCGTCCGCAAGCGCTACGGCAGCGGACGTCAGGCCTTCACGGCCCTCGACGGTCTCGACCTCACGATCGCCCGCGGCGAGTTCGTCTCCCTCATGGGTCCGAGCGGCTCGGGAAAGACGACGCTCCTCAACCTGCTCGCCGGGCTCGACACCCCGGACGCGGGCCAGGTCGTCCTCGACGGCCGCGACCTCGCCACCCTCTCCGACGCCGAGCTGTCCGACCTGCGCCTGCACCGCGTCGGCTTCATCTTCCAGGGCTTCAACCTGATCCCGGCCCTCTCGGTCGAGGAGAACGTATGCTGGCCGCTCGAGTTCGCCGGCCACTCGCGTGCCGAGGTGAAGCGGCGCGCCGCCGAGGCGCTCGAGCGCTGCGAGGTGAGCGGCCGCGAGCGCCGCTATCCGGCCGAGCTGTCGGGCGGCGAGCAGCAGCGCGTGGCGATCGCGCGCGCCATCGCCCCCGGCCCCGCCCTGCTCCTCGCCGACGAGCCGACCGGCAACCTCGACTCGCACACGGGCCGCGTCATCCTCGACCTGCTGCGTGCGCTCAACGAGGCGGACCAGGTGACCGTGGTCATGGTGACGCACAACGTCTTCGCCGCCACCTACGGCGACCGCACGCTCGAGCTGCGCGACGGCCGCATCCTGCGCGACGTGCGTACCCCGCCGCGCGACCGGATCACACCGGCCGCCGGCGACGACGAGGCGTCGGAGTCGTGATCGCCCTCCTGTCGTTCCGGCGCGCCTGGCTGCACGTGCGGGCCGGGCTCGGGCGGATGGTGCTGTCGATCCTCGCCGTCGCGCTCGGGGTCGCGCTGGTCGTCGCCACGCGGCTCATGAACCTCGCCGTCCTCGACGCCTTCCTCGACACCGTCGACGGCATGGCCGGCCGCGCCGCGCTCACCATTCGCGCCGGCGAGAACCTCACCTTCGACGAAGACACCGTGAAGACGGTGGAAGCGATCCCCGGCGTCACGCTCGCCGTCCCCCTGGTGCGCTCGATCGCCTTCCCCGACGACGGCACCGGCGAGATCCTCACCGTGCACGGCGTCGACCTCACCAACGACGCCGCGGTGCGCGTCTACCATCGCGGCGACAACGCCGACGTCGTCGACGACCTCCTCGTCTTCATCTCGCAGAAGGACTCGATCATCCTCGGCCGCCAGTTCGCCGAGCGCCGCGGGCTCCAGGCCGGAAGCCGCCTCGACCTGGTCACGCCCACGGGCGTCATGCCGTTCGTCGTCCGCGGGCTGCTCGACGCGCAGGGGCTGGCGGCGACGCTCGGCGGACGTCTCGTCGTGATGGACATCC
Organism: bacterium; assembly: GCA_026129405.1. Classification (NCBI taxonomy): domain Bacteria; species bacterium. The sequence continues at coordinate 226,424 of JAHCID010000008.1, read as the reverse complement.
AGGCGGCCCAGGCGGCGTTCACCGAGCCGGGCCAGGTGACGCAGATCGACCTCCTCGTGCAGCCGGGCCATGAGGAGGCGGTGAAGGCCGCGGTGGCGGCGGCGCTGCCGCCCGGGCTCACGGTGGAGGAGCCGGCGATCCGCAAGGCGGTGATCCGCAAGACGGTCGCCGGCTTCCAGGCGATGCTGACGGCGTTCGCCCTGCTCGCCGTCGTGGCCGGCTTCGTCATCTGCTACAGCCGTCTCGGCGCGATCTTCGAGGCCCGCACCTGGGAGGTCGGGCTCCTGCGCGCCGTCGGGCTGCGGCGTTGGGTGGTCGCGAGTGAGCTCCTGAAGGAGAGCCTCATCCTGGGGCTCCTCGGCACGGCCGTGGGCGTGCCGCTCGGGCTCGCGATCGGCAAGTTCGGCTTTCCGTTGACGGCGAAGCTCGCCGCGCTCCAGTACCGCCTGCCCGTGCCGATCACGCCGCCGGCGATGTACCCGTCGGCCGTCCTGGTCGGCCTCGCCGTCGGCCTCGGTGCGGCGCTGCTGGCCGCACTCGGGCCGGCGCTGCGGCTCGCGAGCAAGCAGCCGGTCGCCGCGCTGACGCTGCGCGGGCGCGACGTCCCGACCGCGCTGCGCCCGCCGCGGCTCGTCCTCTGGCTCGGGATGATCGGGCTCGCCGCCGGCCTGATCCTCTTCCAGCGCCGAACCGAGCAGGCCGAGCTGGGCAACGTGACGACCGCGCTCCTCGCCATCCTCGGCTGCGCCGGCGCGTGGCCGCTCGTGCGCGGCAGCAGCGGCGTCGTGTCGAGCCTCTGGCAGCGGCTGTTCGGGCCGACGGGCCGCCTCGCGGCCGGCCACCTGCGCGAGCAGTCGCGCCGCGCCGCGCTGACGGTGGCGACGCTCGGCGTCGGCCTCGGCGCGATCCTCATGTTCGGCATCGTCGCGTGGAGCTTCGAGCGCACGCTCGAGGCGCAGCTGACGTCGATGTTCAAGGCGGACCTCTACGTCACGTCGGCGTTCGAGAGCGAAGGCTGGATGAGCGCGCCGCTCTCCGAGGGGCTCCTCGCCGACCTCACCGATCTGCCCGGCGTCGAGCTGGTCTCCGGCGAGCAGCGCCAGACGATCGGCTACCGCGGCGGCATGCCCGTGCTGGTCGCGCACGACCCGTCGAGCTTCGTGAACCCGAAGGTCTGCCATTGGCGCCTCGAGGACGGCGCCCTCGCCGGCGCGCTCGACCGCGTCGCCGAGGGCAAGGCGTTGCTCGTGTCGAGCACCTTCGCGCAGCAGTTCAAGACGGCGGTCGGCGACGCGCTGGAGCTGCCCTCCCCGCACGGCCTCCAGAGACTGCCGGTCCTCGGCATCACCGCCACCGAGCCGACGGTCGCCGTCATCATGAGCCGCGAGCTCTTCAAACGCGCCTGGAACGACCCGCAGGTGCGGTGGGCGCGCATCGTCGTCCAGCCCGGCGCCGACCGCGACGGCGTCGCCGCCGAGATCGCCCGCCGCATCGGGCCCGAGTACCGCCTCCAGGTGCGCACGCTGGCCCAGCTCGTCGGCCACTTCACCGGCCAGGTGCGCCAGGCCTTCAGCTTCCTCTACCTGATGGAGGCGGTGACCCTGCTGCTCGTCCTGATCGGCCTGGGCGACACGCTCGCCAGCGGCGTCCTCGAGCGCACGCGCGAGTTCGGGATGATGCGCGCGGTGGGCCTCAGGCGCTCGCGCCTGTTCGCGATGGTCGTGCTGGAGGGGCTGGCGATCGGCCTGCTCGGGCTGCTGCTCGCCGTCGCGGCGGGGATGGCGCTCGGCATCTTCTGGGTGGAGATCCAGTTCCCGGCCTTGCTCGGATGGGACCTTGACCTGCACTTCCCGACCGCGTTCGCGTCGATGGCAGCGGGGCTGACGGTGCTGCTCTGCCTCACCGGGGCGCTGCTGCCGGCCTGGCGCGCGGCGCGGCTGTCGGTACCGGCGGCCCTGCGCAACGAGTGACCGCGGCGTCATCGAACGCACCGCCGCCGTACGATCTCGAACGGCGCGCGGACGCCGGCGTCTCGCGGCCCGTCCGATCGCGCCACGCCGGCGCGTCCCGACGCCGCCGGCACGGGGGCCTGGCTGAGGACAGCCCGGATCATGCGCGGCGCGTGGGGCACGCTTGTTGCTGTCCGCGCTCCACGTGCTTCGCGATTCGCCATGGCGTCGCGCCGCGCAGGCGCTGGGCTGGACCGTCGCCGGCGCGATCTGGCTCGCCGCCGTCGCCTGGGGCACCACGTCCGTCTCTGGGAGCACGCGTTCGTCCCCGGTGCGCCGGCGACGGCGCCCGCCGCCTGGCCGGCCGCATCGCGCCTGACGCGCGATCCGGCCCGCGCCACGCTGGTCCTGCTCGCGCATCCGGGGTGCCCATGTACGCGCACCACGCTCGACGAGCTCGAGGATCTCCTGGCGCGTCTCCCGCGCCCGCCGCACGCGTTCGTAGTCGCGCTCGCGGCGGCGACGCCGCCCGACGGCTGGACGTCGGACGCGCTGCGCGCCCGCGCCGCCACGATCCCGGGCGTCACGGTCGTGCAGGACGTCGACGGCGCCGAGGCGCGGCGCTTCGGCGCGCAGACGTCCGGGCAGGTGCTCGTGTACGACGCAGCCGGCGCGCTGCGCTTCTGCGGCGGCCTCACCCCCGCGCGCGGCCATGCGAGCGACCGTCCCGCCCGCGCGACGCTGGCCGCGCGGCTCGCGTCGCCGACGGCGACGCCGCTGCACGCGCCCGTCTGATGAACGGCATCATCGGCACGACCGAGCTGCTGCTCGACATGGAGCTCGCCGACGGAGCAACGCGACTGCGCGCGCACGATCGCGAGCAGCGCCGACGCGCTGCTCACCGTCATCAACGACATCCTCGACTTCTCGAAGATCGAGGCCGGCAAGATCGCGCTCGAGACCGTCGACTTCGACCTCCGCACCGTCATGGAGGAGGTAGCCGGCCTGCTCGGCGCCGGCGCCGCGCGCAAGGGACTGGAGCTCGCCTGCGACCTTCCCGCGGGGACGTCCATCCACCTGCGCGGCGATCCGGGACGCCTGCGGCAGATTCTCACCAACCTCGGCGGCAACGCGGTCAAGTTCACGCACGAAGGCGAGGTCGTGCTGGCGGCCGAGGTGCTCGAGGAGACGCGGGAGGCGCTGCGCCTGCGGCTCTCGGTGCGCGACACCGGCATCGGCATCCCGCCCGACCGCCAGGCGATGATCTTCGAGAGCTTCACGCAAGCCGACGGCAGCATGACCCGCCGCTACGGCGGCACCGGCCTCGGCCTCATGATCAGCCGTCAGCTCGCCGAGCTGATGGGCGGCACGATGGACGTCACCAGCACGCCCGGCGCCGGCAGCACCTTCCACGTCGAGCTGACGCTCGCGAAAAAGCCGCAGCCGGCGATCGCGCCGCCGCCGCCGGCCGTGGCGCTCGCGGGCCTGCGCGTCCTCGTGGTCGACGACAACGAGACCAACCGCCGTGTGCTCCAGGGCCACTGCCGCGCCTGGGGCGCCCAGGTCGACGCCGTCGACTCGGGCAGCGCCGCGCTGCAGGCGCTGCGCGAGGCCGCCGAGCCCTATGGGCTCGTCCTCCTCGACATGCAGATGCCCGACATCGACGGCGAGCAGACCATGCGCGCGATCCGCTGCGACCCACGCTTCGCCGACCTGCCCGTCGTGCTGCTGGCGTCGATGGGCCAGTGTCTCTCCGCCGAGGCGCGCGCGATGGGCTTCGCCGCGGCGCTGACGAAGCCCGTCCGCCAGCCGCACCTCCTGAAGGCGCTGACGGCCGTCGTCGCGCGGCCCGAGCCGGCGCCGCGCCCGGCCGCCCCGAGCGCCGCCGCCGCGGACGCGGCGACGCCGCTCGGCCTCCGCGTCCTCCTCGCGGAGGACAATCCCGTGAACCAGCAGGTCGCGCTGGCGATGCTGCGGCGCTGGGGCTGCCGCGTCGACGCCGTCGGCAACGGCCGCGAGGCCGTCGAGGCCCTCGGCCGGGCGCCGTACGACGTCGTCCTGATGGACGTGCAGATGCCCGAGGTGGACGGCCTCTCGGCCACCGCCGCGATCCGCGTCCGCGAGCACGCCGGCGGCGGCCACGTCCCGATCGTCGCGCTCACCGCCCACGCGATGCCGGAGGACCGCGAGCGCTGCCTCGGCGCGGGCATGGACCACTACGTCGCCAAGCCGACCAAGTGGAGCGAGCTGCTGGCGATCCTCGTGCCGCTGGCGGCGGCGCGCCGGGACGACGGCTCCGGGCTCGCGGCCGCAGCGTCCTGATCCGCGCCCGGCGCGCGCACTATATGCCCCGCGCATAACAAAATATCCGCCGCCCCCGCCGCAACGTTGACGCAGATATGACTTCCGTGGGAATGCCGAGCATCCCGGCCGAATGCAGAGAGGGGGGCATGCATGGCGACCGATGCGGTGCAGTACGCGGTCCTTGGCCTGATCTCGGCGCGCAGCGACGGCATCCACGGGTATCAGCTGAAGTCCGAGTTCGACGCCCTCTACGGCGAGTTCTGGGAAGCGCCGCGCTTCCCCCTTTTGGGCGTCGGCGCGCCGCCCTGAACCACTCGCATCCCGGCGAGCTGCCGGCCGGGAATGCCGGTCAAGTCCTCGACGAGGAAGACCGCTTCGGGATCCGCGATCCGCCCAGCGCGCCGCCAGCGGTGCCAGGTGGCCTCGCTGATCCCCGTCTTCACGATCGCCTGCGTGATGCCGCCCATCGTCCGGATGGCGAGCGCCACCGCGTTCGGTGATCCAACCTCGTTCATGAATTCGAGGTAGCAGAGCCGACTTGCGATAGCAATTGCACGTCATCGACTGTCACTCTTGACACCCTGCCGTCGCGTGTGTAGTTGTGGCGACCGTGGCGAGCAGCAAGCAGCGTGGCGACGAGGATCCGGAGCGCACGGTGAGCGCGAACTACCGCGTGCCGAGCGGTTTCAACGGACGGCTCCGCAAGCTGCGCGGGCACCTGATGGCCGCCAGCGGCGAAGACGTGCCGGTCGGCACGTTGCTCGACGAACTCGTCCGGGCGCGGCTGGCGCTCTACGAGGTCATCGCCGACGGGAAGGCGGGCGGCCGGTGACGCTACTGCTGCAGCTCGGTCGCGTCTTCCTCGACCCCAACGACGCGGCCGTCGGCGGTCCGAACGCCGCCCGCGAAGACCACCCGGCCCTTCCCGCGGTAACGGTAGACCAGTCGCCACATGTCGGGCCCCGGGTAGAAGGCCGCGGCGGCGAGCTTCCAGTCCGTGTCGGTGTCGACCTGGTCGGGCTGGCCGAGCAGCGCCTGCACGCCGGCCTGGTTCATTCCCTGCTGAACGCGGAGAGCGGCGCCGGGTCGGTGCCCTGCATGTAGGCAGCCGGGATCGGCGTGACGGGCGGGACGCCGCAGCCGACCAGCACGAGCAGCAGAAAGACCGCGCGCATTCAGCCCCGCTCGTCCGGGTCGTCCTCGACGCCGATCACCTCGGGCAGCGTGAAGGGGGCCTGGCTCTTCACGGTGATCCGACCGCGGCCGCGGTAGCGCCACACGGCGCCGGTGTTGTTCATCGGCATCTGGACGGCGGACGGCGGGCCCATGATCCGCTCGACGTCGCGCGTGGTCATGCCGCGCTGCACCTGATCGATCGGGTTGTTGTTGGCATAGACCGCGCGCTCGCGGTCGGCGAGGGGCGGCCCGGGGACGTAGCGCGGGAAGCACCCCGCGAGGAGCAGTACCGCAAGAACGACGACGCCTGCAGCACGGTTCGCGCGTCGGAACGCCCAGATGAAGTATCCGGCGCCCAGAAGGACGCCGCCCACACGAAGCGTGGGAACGGCGAAGTATATCGAGTAGCCGATCCGCACGAGGACGGTGTTCGCGGACGCCGTGAGCCACCTCGCGCTCTCGCCGACCGCCATGAACACCGCGACGATCATCGCCGCGAGCAGCCAGTGGCCGAGCGCTGGGGCGCGCCAGTCGCCCGCCAGGAGGTGCCGCTCCCAGCGCGTGATGCGCTGATCGAGGCGGTTCAGTCCGGGGCTGCCGTCGCTTGGGGCGTGCTCACCCCCGCCGACCAGCCGCTCGACCGCGGTCGGTCCACCCCGCCACTGCGCGGCCTCGAGCGCTGCGATCAGGTGGACAACCCATCCGAGCGTGCCGAGGGTGCCTACCCACACGACCGCAGCCGCAAGGAATGCGACGAACCCGGCGAGGAATCGTCCCTGCGCCAGCTGCCCAAGTCCGGGCAGCAGAAAGCTCGCAATCGCGGCGAGGACGTTTCCGGCAGTGCCGCGCTTCGCGAAGCCGGGGCCCGCGACTCGGCGCATCGGTCGGCCGCACTTCACGCACGCGGCCGCGAGATCCGAGACCTCCGTCCTGCAGTCCGGGCAGGCCACCAGCGCCATGCGAAGGTGGCTACCATGCTCGCCACCCAGCCCGCCACCCCGCCCGTCAAGGAGTTCGCCTGATGGACACCCTCCTCGCCGCCGCCGTGGCGCTCGCCCTCGCGCAGCAGCCGCGGCCCCTCGCCGCGATCGTGGAACAGCCCACGGTCGGCCTGATCGTCACGACCCGACGCGAGACTCGGATCCGGGGCCTGCACATGGCCTTGGCGACGAGCCCCGCCGGCGAGATCGTCGGCGCCCTGGTCGACCGGAAGGGTCGGACGCGCTGCACGTTCGTCGGGTTCGACGACGGCGTGTGCGTCTACATCGACGGCTGCGGCCGCTCGGGACGGAGCTGCCGGTGATCCCGGGCGGGGGATGGTGGGCGGGCCTCGTGGCGCGGGACGGCGCTGCCGTCGTCGGCGTCGCAGTGCCGGTCGTCGCGTGGGTGCCGGGATCGACGCCGGGGACGCAGGACCAGCTCCGGGCGTTCGTCGCACGCGCCGGTACCGGGACTGCCGTTCCGCTCGACTCGATCCTCAAGGAGAGCAGCGCCGGACTCGTCGGCGTCTTCCCCGAGGGTGCGCTGCCGACGTGGGCGCAGATCGAGCAGGTGCGCCGATGAGCGACCTCGAGCTCACCGAGGCGCGCACGACCCTGCGGGACGGGACCCGGGGGGCCGCATGAACCCGCTCGGCCTCCTCGACGCCGTCCAGTACCGGGCCGCGCTGCCGCCGCCGGCGGTGCCCCTGCTCACCACCGCACCCGAGGACCACTCCTGCGTCTGCTGCCAGCGGGACTTCCCCTGCGCCGACCTCGAGTGCCTCGGGCTGACGTTCACCATCTGCCCGCCGTGCCGCAAAGCCCGTGGCCTCGCGGCCTGAAGGAGAATCGCCATGAGTCAGCCCCGGCGCCAGGACCCCGCTACGACGACGACCGAGGCCCGAGTCCCGCACCGACGTCGCCCTCGAGACCATGCCGCGGCCGGTGGTCGCGCGGAGGAAGCCGTGACGGCCGAAGGCGGGCGGCCCGCCGTGCCGGAGATGGTGCAGCCCCAGCTGCCGTCCGTCGATGACATACTCGACGCCGCGACGACGGCGCCGCTCGACCTCGACGGCGTGAGCGTTCGCCTGGAGCAGCTGAAGGAGTTCGTACGGAGGCACCTGCGGTACGGGCTCGGGAAGGACTACGGCCCCCCGTTTCCCGGCTCGAAGGCCATCCAGCTCTACACGGACGGCGCCGACAAGCTGTGCAACTTCTTCCGGGTCTACCCCCGACCGCGCAACATCACGCGCGTCGAGCAGTGGGGCCTCAACGGCGAGAAGGCGTTCCTGCACTTCGAGGACGAGATCGATCTCGTGTCGCTCGCCACCGGGCGCGTGGTCTCCATCGGAATCGGCAGCTGCAACAGCCTCGAAGAGCAGTTCCGCTACCGCAAGGACGAGCGCACCTGCCCCGAGTGCAACGAGCCCGCGATCATACGGAGCAAGTACCCCGACCGCGTGACCGGCGAGAAGGGCTGGTACTGCAACAGGAACAAGGGCGGCTGCGGCGCGCAGTTCGAGGCGACGGACAAGAGTGTCGCGGACCAGGACTGCGGGCGCGTCGAGAACCCGAACATCCCCGAGGAGCACCACAACATCCGGCGCAAATCGGTGAAGCGGGGGAAGGTCCACGCGGTCGTGCAGATGTCGAGCGCGCTCGGGCTCCTCATGGAGGTCGGCGAGGAGACACCGAGGCGCGCGGGCACCGATGGCACGAAGGGCGACGCCCCGCGCGGCGCGGAGGAGCAGCCCACCGGCGCCACGAAGACGTCGTCGCCGCTCGCCGACATCATCAACGCCGACCAGCGCAAGCAGTTCACCCAGGCGTTCACGGCGGCCGGGCACACCGCGACGCAGGTCCGCGCGTGGCTGCTCGAGGCCCATCAGGTCGACATGAGCCGCGGCATCCCGAAGGCGCTCTTCGACACGGTGCTGAAGCGCGCGCGCGACGCGGCACCGCTCAGCGGGGAGCCGTTCTGATGACCGGGCAGCTCCAGGTCCACGGCGTAATCGCCGTGCGCGCCGAAGCGCTCATCACGTCGCACACCACCTTCGGGCCGTACGTGCGCCGCCGTCTCGTCATCGAGACGGCGGACGGCAGCGAGATGACGATCGTGCTCTTCGCGGAGAAGCCGACCAACCCGCTGGCCATCGAAGAGGTCCCCGCGACCGAGTCGCACGACGAGGGGGCGCGCTGATGCCGGTCCGCATCGGCAAGACGGGGGACATCCACCTCACCGAAGGGCCGCGCTTCGAGGACACGAAGCGTTGCGCCTACTGGGTCGCCGACGACGGCCGCGCCCAGGGCGTGCAGCTGTGGTCCGTCGACGGCGACCTCGCGGGCACCACCGTGCCGCACCGGCAGACGACACTCGAGCGCAACGCGCTCGACGACTGGTTCCTCTACCTCGCCGAGACGGCGCCCGTCGTCGTGCTCTACGGGAACCACGACGCGGCCGGCGATCTCGATCGCATCGGGAAGCTGAAGGGGAAGCACCCGATCCACCTCTTCGACCGCCCAGGCAGCGTCGAGCTTGCCGGCGTCCGGGTGCTCGCCTTCCCCTACCCCCACAAGATGGACTGGCTCGCGCTCGCGGGCGCCGCGGGCACGATCGACGAGCAGCTCGCCGCGATCCAGCATGCCATCCGTACGCTCTTCGAGGGCTGGAAGGCGGAGGTCGAGATCGCGCACCGCCGCGGCATGCCGGTCGTGTTCTCCGGACACGCCGCGATCGAGGGCTCGGTGCTCGCTGGCGGCGAGGTCCTGGCACCCGGGGGCGAGATCGAGCTGCCCGTCGCGGTGCTGCAGGCCCTCGGCTGCGACTTCGCATCGACGAACCACATCCACATGGGGCAGGAGTACGCCCCCGGCATCTGGAGCGCCGGCTCGCCGAACCGGTCGAAGTTCGATGAGACCGACGAGAAGGGCTACCTGATCGTCGATGTCGAGGCGGGTATGCCGCCGCTCGTCCATCGCCGCCTCACGCCCGCGCGTCGCTTCGTCACCGTCGACGCGAAGTGGGCGCAGACGCCCGACGGCACCTGGGGTTGGGAGCGCGACGACGTCGATGCCGCCGCGCTCGACGGCGCCGAGGTCCGCGTGCGCGTCGCCATCCCCGAAGAGGCGTGGTCGACCTGCCCCGTCGCGGACCTGGAGGCCGAGTTCGGGGCGCTCGCCGTCGACGTCCAGGTCGATCGCAGCATCGTGCCGACGGTGCGGACGCGCTCCGAAGAGATCCGCACGGCGCGCACCACCGCCGACAAGGTGAACGCCTGGTGGGACAGCCTCGGCGAGACCGGCCCGGCGCCCGAGCAGCGCGAGCGTGCGCTGCGGTGGCTCCCGCGGATCGAGGCGAAGGCCGCGGCATGATGGTCCTCCCGCCCTTCATCCCGCCGCCCTGGCGCCTCACGCGCTCCGGGATCGCCGTCCAGGCCGGCAAGGTGCTCATCACCCAGGACATGGCCGCGCCGCGCGCGGTGCTGGCCGCGAACGCCCACCTGATTCTCGCCGCGCCCTTCATGTTCGGCGCGATCCTCGGCGCCGAAGAGATCATGGCCGCCGACGGGTGGCGTCCCGAGGACGGGCTCGGCGGGGAAGCCGTGATCGCCGTGCAGCAGGCGCTGGCGATCGCACGAGGTGACCGATGATCCTGCACTCGATCCGCTTCCGGGGCATCGCCGCGCCGTGGCGCCAGCTGGAAGCGAGCCTCGACTTCGACCGGCTCGGCGACGGGCTTCACTGCCTCGTCGGTCGCAACGGGAAGGGCAAGACGACCTTCCTCGAGCTGACCGGCCCGGCGTCGACCTTCCTCAAGTTCCCGTCCTACGACGAGGCGTTCATCGACCACATCGCGCCGGGCGTACGGGATGCGTTCTCCGAGCTCGTCTTCGAGGTCGACGGCGTCGTGTATCGGACGCGCGTCCAGGCCGACCCGCAGTTCGACGGCGGCAAGGGGAAGACCGAGGCGTATCTCTGGAGGCTCGACGACGAGACGTGGACGCCGATCGCCGGGCCGCTCGTGAACGACTTCCGCGCTGCCATCAAGGCGATCCTGCCCGACGAGCGCGTCTTCATGGCCAGCGTCTTCGCGTGCCAGGGCGGCGACGGCAGCCTGCTGCGGAAGAAAAAGGCCGACGCCAAGGACACGTTCATGGCGATGCTCGGCACCAGCACGCAGCCGCTGGCCGTGCTCACGGGCAAGACGTCGGACGCGATGCTCCCCGAGCTGGAGCGCGTCCGGACGAAGAAGGCCGACGCGGAACGCCGGCGGGACCGCGCGACGGCGCTCCTCGGCGAGGTCTCCACGATCGAGACGACGCTCGTCGCGCGCGACGCGGCGCTCGGCGAGGCGCGCCGGGAGCACGAGGGCGCCGTCGCGGCCCTGGGCCTCGCGCGCGACACGCTCGCGCGCGTCGATGCGAAGGCCCGGGCGCGGGTCGACGAGCGCCAGCGCTTCGCGCGCACGCGCGACGAAGCGACCGCGCGGGCCACCGCGCTGGACGGCCGCCTCACGACGCTCCGGGCCACGCTGGCCGAAGAGGAGGCGATTCTCTCGGCCGCAGCCGCGCTGCCCGACGTCGAGACGCGCCTCGCGGCGGAGCGCGCGGTCGACGACGTCGCCCCGGTCGCCGAAGAGATCGCGCGCCTCGACGCGCGCCGCACGCAGCTGCTCACCGATCACCAGCGGGTGAAGGGCGAGCTGGAGAAGGCGCGCGCGGCCGCGGCCGCTGCGGCAGGCGTCGACGCGGCGGAGCGGGATCTGGCCGCCAAGCAGGCGGAACTGGCCCGCCTGAAGACCGCGATCGACGAGCACGATGCGCGCACGGCGACGCTGGAAGCGGCCGCCGACGCCGAGCTCGACACGAAGACGAAGCGCCTCCGGCTGGCCGAGCGCCGCGCCGACTTCGCCCCGCGCCGGACGCTGCTCGATCGCATCCCCGGGGTGCCGGAGTGCGCCGCGTGCCCCCTCACCGCTGAGGCGCGCGCCGCCAGCGACACGCTGCAGGCGATCGAGGCCGAGCTCGCGACGCTGCCGCCGGCCGTCGACGGCACGCCGGCCGGAGACGCGCTGCGCGCGCACCGCACGACGCTCTCCGACCTCACGGGGCAGCGCTCGCGGCTGCAAGAGGCGATCGCCACGGCGAGCGCCGATCTCGCGCGACGCCAGGCGCAGCGCGACACCGCGGCGACGGTGGAGCCCCTCACTGCAGCGTTGGCGACGATCGTCGCCGACGGCGCGGCCGTGCGGGACAGCCTGACCGCGCAGCGCGCGAAGCGCGTCGCGCTCGAGGAGCAGGCCCGCACCGCGCGCGAGGCCCTGGAGGCCACGCAGGCGGAGCTCGCCCGCGTGGCCGCACGGCTCCCCGAGGCGACGAGCGCCCGCGCGGTGCTCGCCGAGACCGAGGCGGCGGCCACGGCGGCGCGCATCGACGCGGAGCGCGCGGCAACGGAGCTGGCCGAGCATCCCGTGATCGCCACGACCGCGGAGCAGGCCGCCGCCACCACGGCAGAGCAGCGCGAGCGGGAGGAGGCGGCGGCGCTGCGCCACGCGGAGACCGCGCGGCAGGAGACGACGCAGCAGCTGGCGCGCCTCAGCGGCGAGCGCGAGGGGCTCGGGGACATCGCCGGCGACCTCGCGGCGGCCGTCGAGCGCGAGGCCGCGCTGACGACGGACATCGCCGACCTGACGCTCCTCGAGCGCGCCCTCGGCCGCGACGGCGTGCAGGCCCTGGAGATCGCGAACGCCGGCCCCGCGGTACAGGCGCACGCGAACAATCTGCTGATGGTGGCCGGCTGGGGCCGGTTCCAGCTGTCCATCGAGACGACGGTCCCGACGAAGGACCGGAAGAAGATGAAGGAGGTCTTCGAGATTCGGATTCTCGACGCGGAGGCCGATCGCGCGGGCGGGCGCGGCTCGGGCGGCGAGATGGTCCTGATCGAGGAGGCCCTGCGGCTCGGGATCGCCATCTACAACGCCGAGCGGAGCGGCTACGCGATGCGCACGCTCTGGCGGGACGAGACCGCCGGCGCGCTCTCGCCCGAGAACGCCGACGCCTACATCGCGATGCTCCGGCACGCGATGCGGCTCGGGCAGTTCACCAGGTGCCTCTTCATCGCCCACCAGCCGGAGGTGTGGCGCCAGGCCGACAGTCGCATCTTCATCGAGGGCGGCCAGCTGTCGCTCGAGGACGGCACGGCCCCCGTGGCGCTGCCGGCCTCGCAGGAGGTCGCAGCCTGATGCGGGGCCGGCTCGCACTCTGGCTGGCCCTGCATGTGGGGCACGGCGCGTTCACGGTCACGCCCAGCGGCGCGACCTGCTTCGGCTGTGGGGCTCGCGCGACCGAGGCGGACCGCGATCGCAGCGGCGGCACCGTCGCGACGTCGGATTCCGCGGGGGGCGCGACCCTCGGCCTCGACGTGCCAGACGCCGCCGCGGACATCACCGCGGACGTGATCGCGGCCCAGGTCGTCTGCCGCGTCCACGGGGCCTTCCCCTGGTGGCAGGCGTACCGCAGTCAGCGCGGGAGCCGTCCACGCGAGCAATGCCACCTCTGCGTGCGCAGCAGCCGCAACGCCCGCTATGCCCGCGCCACCGGGCGCGACGCGAGTGCCGCGTGACCGCTCCTCGCACCGACCGCCGGTCCCTTCGCGCGGCGACGCCGCCAGACGCCACCACCTGGACGACGGAGCAGCGTCAGCGGTTCTGGGCCAAGGTCGTGATTCGGAATCGCACCGCCTGCTGGTGCTGGACCGGCGCGCGCGTCAACGGCGGCTACGGCCACGTCCAGGTGGGCGGGCGCAAAGGCCGCAAGCGCATGGCCGCCCACATCGCCTACGAGCTCGAGCGCGGACCGTGGCCGACGGGCATGCGCGCGGTGCTCCTCTGCCGGAATCACGCCTGCGCGAACCCGTGGCACGTCAACCCCTCGACGCACGCCGAGATGGTGCGGACGGGTCGGCGCCGCGTCTGCCGGCGCGGGCACAACCAGACGCCGAAGAACATCTACCAGAACGGGCGCGGGCATCGCCGCTGCCGTCTGTGCGAGCGCGAGCTCGCGCGCGAGCGGCGTCGCCTGGCCCGACGCCACACGCAGGAGGCCGCATGAACGGCTTGATCGAACCGTACGCGAAACTGAGCCCCCGACGCGTCCTGCGCATCGTGATCGACGAATGGCGTCGCGCGTGGGCCCCGCAGCTCTCCACCGACGCCACCGAGCGACTGCTCGATGCGGTCGCCGACGTCGTCGGCAACGACGACACGCTCGGCGACACGCCCCAGTCCTTGAAGCAGGCCATCGAAGCGGCGCGGGGCGAGATCGACGAGGCGCGCTCCGAGATCGAAGACGCCCGGTCGACGATCAGCGATGCGCAGGACACCCTTCATAGCGCCGAGCGCAAGCTGGGCGAGCTGTCGAAGCAGGTGCGAGCGTGAACCCGCTCGCCCCGCTGCCGGCACCCCCGCCCGCGATGCCGAGTGTCGCCGACGGCGACGCGTGGGCCGTCGCGTGGCTGCGGGACGTACTCCGCCGCGACCTCACCCCGCTCGAGACGCAGATCGCCAAATGGGCGCACGCGACCCACGCCGGCGTCTACCACGTCGACGGCGGCGGCCATGCGTGGCGGCGCTGGCTCGGCGACGGCAACGACTACACCCAGCGGATCACGGTGCTCGGGGCGCCGGGCAGTCCCGGCGCCGGTGGCGCGTGGGGCAACCTCGCGCGCTGGCTCGCCGAGGCGGAGCGCGTCGAGCTGAAGTTCTCCCTGGAGCACGCCGGCCCGTACCGGACCGGCGTGCGCTTCTGGCACCGAGACCGCCGCTCATCCCGGTGCATGGAGGTCGCGTGAGCGGAGTATCACCCAACGGTGCCCGGGTTGATGATACCCGGACCGCCCGCGATGCATCCCCACAACGGCCCGACGGTCACGCTGGAGAAGTTCGGACCGGCTGCCCCGGTGTTCTGCCATATCAGCAGACACCGGTTGGACGGGTAGCCAGCGTTCACCGACACCTGAAGCTGCTGCGCCATGGCCAGGGGATTCTGCACGGCCAGATTGAAGAAGCTCGTCGCGTTGGTGGCGAACTGGCCATCGGCACGCAGGAACACCACCGTCTGGTTCAGCCACGCGTGAAGGCAGGCACCCGCCGCCAACGCGTTGCCCGGGTTCTGCGTCGCGCAGTCATTCCAGACGTAGGCCAGCTGGTTCGTGATGGTCGCGTCCAGCGTCAGAACCGTGCTGCCACTGGTTACCTGAAAGAAATACCCGCTTGCTGGTATCCGGCAGCCGACCCCTACGAGAACCAGCCCGGCAAGCAGCGTCGCAAGCCCGATCGCACGGCACGTCCTTCTCATGGCTGTCCTTCCTTTCTTCAGGCTTTCTGACTCCTGGACAGCCTTAGACCGGTCGGCAACATGGGGTCAAGTCATTTTCGCATTCGCGGCCACAGCTCCATAGTAGGGTGGATGCACCACGCCAGCGTAGCTCAGTCGGGAGAGCGCCCGCCTTGTAAGCGCGAGGCCCCGGTTCGATCCCGGGCGCTTGGCTCTCAGGGGGCGTGCTGGCGGCGCCGTGACGGTCGGTTCTGGCGTGTGCCGAAGTTCCCCGACGACGCGACCGCCCCCACGGCGCAGACCCCGGAGGGCTGAAGGGATGGCGACGAGAGAGGAGTGCATCGCGTTCCTGCGCGAGCAGCTCGCCTGCGCCGAGCAGCGCGCGCGTACCCGCGAGGACATGGCGCGGCCGGTTCGGCTGTCTCCGGGCGAGTGGGAAGAGGCAATGAACCTGCACCCGTCGACGCGCGGCACGCCGATGCCGACGATCGCGGAGCAGGAGGCCGAGGAGGCGCTTCAGGCGCGCATCGCCGCGCGGTATCGCCGCGAGGCGGAGCTGTATCGCGCCGCGATCGACCGCCTCACTCAGCGGAGAGTCGAGCCGCCCGGCGCGACCTGCCGGGTTTGCCTCGACGGAACCGTCGTCACCGACACGTGCGACGACTGCGGCGAGCGCCACTGCCCGTCCTGCATGACCTGCGCGACCCCTGACGCGCCGGAGGCGGGCCGATGAGGCGGTTCGTGCCGCAGTGGTACCGCTGCGACGGCTGCCAGCATCGCTGGGTCCTCAGCACGGACGAAGTCTTCAAGCTCATGCGAATGGAGGAGACCGATGGATGACATCACCACCACCGACCGCTGGCGCACCACGATGCGCGCCATCGGCACCTGGACGCGGGTAGTGTCCTAATTTGGATCCGCGGCGTCCCGAAGAGCGTCGAGGTGCTCGCCCGCTGGATGGGGCTCCACCCGAACGGCGGACGTTTCCGAGGGGACCTCCGCGCCGTCACCGCGGCCGGCTACCTCGACGGCGTCGAGCTGACGGACGCTGGACGCCGGCAGGCTCGCACGCCGCCCACCGGACGTGACGCCGCGCTCAGCGTGCTCGACGAGGACGGACAGCGCACGATCATCGAGGCGGTCGAACAGCAGCCGGCGCGATCCGTCGAAGACCTCGCCGCCGCGCTCGGGGTGCACCCGAACGGCGGGCGCTTCCGCGGAAACCTGCGACGGGTCCGCCTGCTCGGGCTGGTCACGTCGACGGGACCGATCGCACCGACGGACGCGCTGTTCCGGTGATCGCGATGATGCACTTGACAGCATATGCGCTCGGATGTATTCTCTCCCCATGGTTGAGGTGGTCGTCACGCGGGAGTTCGAGGGCTGGTACGCCAGCCTCGACGAGACGACGAGCGACGCGGTCCATCGCGTCGTCGATCTGCTCGAAGCCCGCGGGACGAGCCTCGGCTTCCCCTACTCCTCGCAGCTGAAGGGCGCGCAGTACGGGATGCGCGAGCTGCGGGTGCAGGCCGCCGGGCGGCCGATCCGCATCGCCTACGCCTTCGACCCGAAGCGGCAGGCGGTCGTGCTGCTCGGCGCCGACAAGACCGGCGACGACCGCTTCTACCCCCAGTTCATCCGGGACGCCGAACGTCTCATGGAGGAATACCTGAAGACGATGTGACCCCGTGGCCAGGACGGGCCTTATTGAGAACGAGACCGAGACGCTGACACGCCCCGGTCTCGTGTTTGCTGACTGATTGGAGGCTGCTGTATGGCTACCTATAAGCGGTGGCGCGACATCCGCGGGAAGGGCAAGAGCCCCGAGCGGATGGCGCAGATTGCTCGCGACGTGGAGAAGGAGCTGGTGGAGATGGACCTCCGCGAGCTCCGCGAGGTCCTCGGCAAGACCCAGGCTGAGATGGCCGAGGCCCTCAAGATGTCGCAGTCCGAAGTGTCGCGACTCGAGCGACGAGAGGACACCCTGATGTCGACGCTACGCCGGGTCGTCGAGGCCCTCGGCGGGGAGCTGCAGGTCGTGGCGACGTTCGGCGATCGTGCCGTGCGGCTGCGAGCAGCGGGATGATCGCGACGGGGCCCGCGTCACGATAAGCCTGCTCCTCCTCTTCAACCGGCCACTGGTGCAGTCGGCGGACCAGCTTCCGGCGATTGATCGAGGGCGTCGTCCTCGCCCTGGCGCTCGTCGCCGGCGTCGCGTTCCTGTGGATCCGGCGCGACCTGCGCGTGACCGACTACCGGAGGTGACGCAGCGATGGAGTACCGCATCACCATGATGCTGGACGGCGTCGGTACGGCCGACGCCGAGGGCCTGCTCGCTGACCTGCAGCGGATCGCGCCGGAGAACGGCCCGGTGCTCTCCACGTTCACGGATCGACCCCACACGACCGACGTGACGGTGGCGCTCGACGCTGGCGACGCGGCCGTCGCCGTCGTGGAGGCCGCCCAGCTGCTCGCGCGCGCCTGGGGCAACCGGGCCGCCACCATCGTCGGGATCGAGGCTGAGCGCGTCGACGAGGCGTGGGAGGGATGAGCGTCTAGGACTGGCTCGCGCTGCTGGTCGTCTTCGGCGTCGCGTACTCGGCAAGTCGCCGCGTCGACGCACTCGAGCAACGGCTACAGCGGCTCGAAGAGCGCGGGCGCTGAAGAAGGCCTCGACCACGGCGCGGGAAAGCGTCAGTCGGGGGGCCCGAAGGGCCGGGGTACCTGCTGGAGAGGCATCGGCTCGACTTTGGGCAACTAGTTACGCGCGAGGGCTGCCGCACTCGAGGTAAACGGAAGAGCGCTCACGCTGCGACCGAGGTTCAAGAGAGCACCCGCCCGCCTTGACGGCGGCCGCGCATGTGCGTCAAGTAGACGATCGACGAGGCGCCGGGGACCATGACCGAAATCACGTTCCATCAACTCGCGTCCGCCATCGCGGGGCAACCAGAATTTCGTCCGCCGGCGGCTACTGGAGCTTCGACCCGCCAGCTGGTGATCGCTCAGGAGCCCAAACCGTACATCCCCCCTACTCTCTATCTGGAGGGTTCGGAGGGCGACCTGAACGCAGAGGTTCTATTTATTCAGGCTCCTGCGGCCGTCGGCAAGACAGCTCTAGCGAGGTACCTGTCCGCCACCCTTTCGCTCCCCCTGCTCAATCTGGCCAAGGTGCCGGTCTCCACGGGCTCCCTCCAGGCGCTGGTGGCGAATCTCAGTGGTGCCGGGTCTCCGATCGACGCATTCCACGAAGGCCGCCTCCCGGTGATTGTCGATGCGCTGGACGAGGGACGCCTGCTCTCAGGGGAAACCGGATTCGAGAGCTTCCTATCCACTGCAGGGGAATTTCTCCTCAGCGATCGGCGCGTCGTCAACCGCCCAAAGCTGATCTTCCTCGGGCGCTCGGAGTCTACAGATATCGCGCAGATCGGCCTCCTGCTGGAGGGTCACCTCTCGAGCTGCCTAGTCGATGTCGCGTTTTTCAAGGAAGCTGCCGCACGCGAGTTGATCGACCGGTACGCCCGGGCAGCCGCGACAGCCTCCGCGCCGTATCACGTTCATCCCGCGCCCGTGGCTGACGTCATCACGGCGTACTTCAGCGCGATCGAGGCTGCGCTAGGTCTGCGGCCGGGCGATTTGTGGAGCGTCGAGCGTGGACAGGCCTTCGCGGGCTATGCGCCGGTCCTCGCCGCCGTCGGGTCACTCATGGCGGCGATGGAGAACTTCAGCCAGGTAGCGACCCGACTTCGAGAGTCAGGTACGCAGGAGGCGTGGGGGGTCATCGAAAAAGTCCTAGACGAGATACTCGATCGTGAGCGGAAGAAGCTGACCGACCAACTGGCGCCGCAGGTGTCGGTCGCGCTTCCGGCCGAAGCCTACGACGATTTGGAGCAGCTGAGTTTCCTCACCCAGTACGTCCATGGCCAGCGACCTCGCCCCACTGGAAGAGTCACGCTGCCGTCCGCAGATTCCCTGAAGTACGACATGATGGTGAAGCAGTACATTCAGGAGCATCCATTCGTTCATCACGGAGAATTTAGAGATCCGGTTCTTGGAGCGGTGGTGTTGGCGTTCGCTGTCTCAGGCGACCTCATCCCCAGTGGCGAGCGCCGCAAGCTCGTCGAAGCGTCCCGCCAGCCGTTCCTGTGGAGATCGTTACATCGTCCATTGGCCACCGGGACTCAGCTGATCGACGGGAGCTACCTCGGCGCAATCCTGTCGTCTTTTTGGAGCGATCCTCTCACTAAGAAGCAGACGGTCACGATCCGGTCGCCCGACGAGGGCGCCGTCGAGGTCACGATACCCTCTTACTCCAACAGCGAGATCGTGTTCGCGGCAACGGCGCCAATCACGCTTGAGAACCAGGTCCGTGACTGTGACGTCGACATCCTGGGTGCGGTGCGATTGCAGGGGCACGCCCCGCAAGGTTCCGGGCCCACGTTCCACGTTCTCGGAAACACAACGATCCTTTGCGAGCACTTAGAGATCGCTGCCGACACGCTGACCCTCCACGGCAACGTTTGGTTCGAACCCGGCTCCGTGACCGCGACCGATCGACTCGAGGTCCGCCTGAAGAACGGCACCCGAGTTGGCTGGGGTGCGGCACTCGCGAAGCAGTATCCTTGGAATCAAATTCCGACCGCCCTGTCCCCGCCCTATGGCGTCCCAGACGGCGACCCGCTGTTTGCGCTCCTGAAGGAATGCCGGCAGAGGCTGCGCGGCGGCTTCACACTGATGAGTGACTACAGCACCTCTGAAGACGATCCACACACCCGATGGGCGGACCGCGCGTACCCGTCCGAGTTCCCGAAGTTGATGCGCGCTCTCGTGGACAATGGATTGGCCGCAGCTGACATGATGTCGGCATCGGGCGCATCTTCAAAAGTACACGTGCACCTCGCCATCGGATGGCAAGAGCTTGAGGCGCGCCTGCGCAACCCAACGGCCGAGGATCAAGCGCTCGCGAAAAGACTTCGCGAGGCTATCAGTTAGGCCTTCGAGTGCGCCCGCGGGACGTCGCGGGCGCGTCTAGCGATCTCCATCTTCGCCGCCCAGCCCCGCGCCCGCCACCCCACGTCGATCGCGACGCCGATCGTCTGATCGACCGCCGCGACGATCGTTGGACGGTGCTCCTCGAGGAACCCGACCACCGTTGCCGCGCCGTGCGCCGCCTGCAGGGCGGTCGTGATCGCGGTGTCGAGCGCCTTCCGCAGCTCGCCGACGACCTGGTCGTCGAGCTGACCCTTCGTCGCGCCGGCGAAGACGTCGAGCGCATCGAAGGGCGAGCCGCCGTGCTCCAGCGTGTCGAACGCCGCGACCCAGGCCGTGCGGTACTCGAGGGCGGTGCCGATGGCAGAGAAGAAGCGCATCAGCACACCTCGACGATGCCGCCGCGCACGAAGAAGTGCGCGCGGCACCCGCTCGTGAGCAAGACCGAGTCCGAGCCGACGCCGGCGAGCGTCAGGTCGGCGAAGGACGAGCCGCGCAAATGCCAGCGGCGGCCGGGGCCGGGTTGCATGGCTGCCGGAACCTGGGGCGTCCAGCAAAGAATCCCGTGCGTGCCGACCGGGCCGCTGTTCGTCGCGAAGCACACCGGGCAGAGGAAGAAGACGCCCTGTGCGCTGGCGGGGCCGGTCTCCGGTGGCAGCTCCCGCCACGACCGCTCGCCGACGTCGACCTCGCCGAGCCACCGCGGTTCGAGATCTTCGAAGCGCATCACCCGCCACTCGGCTTCGCGAGCCCGATCAGCCCGCCGGCCAGCAGCAGCGCCATCCCGTCGAGCGACGACGTCGCCTTGTTGATGAGGTTCCAGTCCTGCGGCGGCCACCACAGGCACCCGAGCGCCACGCCGACCTGGGACATGATGCAGATGCCGAGGCCGATCGCGATCAGGACCGCGAGCAGCTGCTTGTAGTGCCCGTTCCCATTCGGCGCCGGCGCCGCCTCCGCCAGGATCGCCCGCATGCGCTCCTCGGTGAGCGCGGGGGCTTCGCCCTCGGCCATCGCCTGCTCCTTCCGGGCCTGCTCCTGGGCCCGCGTGTAGAGCCCCGTCCGGGGCCGTCGTCGTTGTTCGATCATCGAAGGTTACCGGGCGGGCCGGCGCCCCACACGCGCGGAGCGCTCCAGCGCACCGCTGGAGCCACGATCCGAGCGGGACCGTAGCGCCGCCCTCGCGGAGGTATCCGGGGAGGCTCAGAACGCCTCCCGTGCGCGCGCGTAGTTGTCGCCCCAGCGGTCGCGGTGCGGCTTCCCCGGCCGACCTTCGGTGAGGGACCGACCGAGGTCCGGGTGCTGCGGGACCTGTCGCTGGTGATTCCGCAGGGACAGTTCTGCTCACTGATGGGCCCGAGCGGGTCGGGGAAGAGCACGCTGCTGCATCTCGTCGCCGGTCTCACGCGGCTGACCGCGGGCGAGATCGAGGTGGGCGAGTATCGCCTGTCGGGGATGGACGATCGCGCGCTCGCGCTGCTGCGTCGCCGCGAGCTCGGATTCGTCTTCCAGTTCTTCCACCTGCTCCCGTACCTCACGGCCGAGGAGAACGTCGCCCTCCCCCTTCTCCTCGACGGGCGCTCCGCCACCCACATCCAGGACCGCACCGATCGCATGCTGACGCTCGTCGGGCTCGACGACCGCCGGCACCACAAGCCCTCGCAGCTCTCGGGCGGCCAAATGCAGCGGGTCGCGATCGCGCGCGCGCTGGTCGCCGGGCCGCGGCTGCTGCTGGCCGACGAGCCCACCGGCAACCTCGACTCGATCGCGGCCGGCGACATCATGTCGCTGCTGCGCGAGTGCAACGCGACCTTCGGGATCACCATCCTGATGGTCACCCACGACCCGGTCTGCGCCTCGCACGGGCAGCGCATCGTGCGCATGCGGGACGGGCAGATCGTCGAAGACATCGACGTCGACGAGACGGAGCGCGGCCCGCTGCGCCCCGGGGCGGAGGCGTCGTGAGGCAGGAGATCGGCTCATGGTGGCACGCCGTCCGCCGCTCACGCTCGCGTTCGAACCCCGGTTCTGCGCGAACCACGTCGTCGACCTGACCGCCGGCTGCACCTTCGGCTGTCTGTACTGCCCGTTCGCCGACGTGCGGGCGCGGGCCACGGGCGTACCGGCGCCGCTCGCCGTCGACATGCAGCCGCTGCCCGGCCTGCCGGCGCCGGCGACGGTCATGCTGAGCCCGGCGAGCGATCCCTTCGCGCCGCAGGCGGCGGCCCGCACGCACGCGCTGCTGGCGCACCTGCTGCCGCGCGGCACCGTGGTCGGGCTGCTCACGAAGGGCACCATCCCGCGGCGCACGCTCGACCTCCTCGCCGCGTACGCGCCGCAGGTGGAGGGCGTGGGCATCGGCCTGACCAGCCTCGACGACGCGCGCAATCGCCGGCTCGAGCCCGGCTGCCCGCCGGCACGCGCCCGGCTCGAAACGCTCGCCCGCGTGGTCCGGCGCGGGCTGCCGTGCGCGCTGCGGCTCGACCCCATCTTCCCCGACCTCGACGACGCCGACGACGCCCTCGCCGCCCTGGTCGACGCCGCGGCCGCGCGCGGCGCCACGGGCGTGACGGCCACCTATCTCTTCGCCTTCGGCCGCGCGCGCCGGCGCCTGCGGCACGAGCCGCTCGCTGCCGCGAGCCTCGCCTGCCTCATCGAACGTGCGCCGATGGAGGGCGGCGTCGCGTTCAGCGTCCCCCTCGCGCGCAAGCTCGCGACCTACGCCCGCCTGGCCGCGCTGTGCGCGGCGCGCGGGATGCGCTTCAGCACCTGCGGGTGCAAGGATCTCCGGGTGCGGGACGCCGGCGATTTCGTCACGCGCTGCCGCAACACCGAGTACCTCGCAGCGGCTACTCGTAACGCAGGCTGTCCAGCACCGGCGCGCGTAACGCCCGTCGCGCCGACAGCTGTCCCGCGATGACGGCCACCGTCCCGGCCAGCGCCATGCACCAGACCGCCGTCAGCGTCGGGAAGTGGAACTCGAGGATGTAGCCGATCAGGATGCGGAAGTTGACGCGCACCCACAGGAGCGAGGTCACGATACCGAGCAGCGTCCCGAGCACCGCCCCGGACAGGCCGATGACGAGCGCCTCCAGGCGGATGGCGCGGGCGATGCGCGGCGCATCGGCGCCGATGGCGCGGAAGATGCCGATCTCCTGCCGCCGCTCGATGATCTGCGTCGTCAGCAGGTCGACGATGCCCGCCAGCGTCACCGCCACGACCAGCAGCTGGATCGCGTAGGTGAAGACGAAGGCGCGATCGACCATGCCCTGGTGGTAGGCCAGCGTCTGCCCCACGGTCAGGACCTTCACGCGAAAGCCGTCGCCGAGCGCGGCGAGGATGCCCGAGCGGACGGCGTCGAGCGACGCGCCGGGCGCGAGGTAGACGTTGAAGTGGCTCACCTGCCGATCGCCCCAGAGCGCCGCGAGACGGTCACGCGAGAGGATCACCGAGCCCTGATCTCCGCTGTAGTCCGCCGACACGATGCCCGTGACACGGAACGGCGTGCTGCCCGCCGGCGCCGGCACGACGATCTCGTCTCCCACCGCGAGGCCGAAGCGATCGGCGAGGTTGTCCGAGACGACGACGCCGTCCTCCCCGCGCACCGCCGCGATCGCAGCCTCGGCATCGCCGGCGACGAACTGGCGCCGAAACTGCGGCGTGTCGATGAACCCGGGCGAGACCGCCACCATCGCGATCCGCCCCTCCCGAAACGCCTGCCCCTGCAGGACGCGATAGCTCTCGACCCGCGCCACGCCGGGGACCGTCGCGATGCGCTCGCCCACGCGCGGACTGAGCGGTGATTCGAGCCACCCGCCTTCGGTCGCCACGGAGGAGACCACGAGGTCTCCCGTCAGGATGAACCAGTTGCGCTCCGACTCGCGAAAGCTGAGCGCGACCGACGACACGGCCAGCGCGACCGTGAGGCTGAGCCCGATGACGGCCGTGGTGACGCCGGTTCGCCCCGGCGAACGCGTGAGGCTCTCGACGGCCATGCGTCCCTCCAGCCCGAAGACCCGCGGCAGCGCGACCGCGAGGACGCGGCACACCCCGCTCATCAGCGGAATCGAGAGGATCACCGCCGCCAGGTACCAGAGCGACGCGCCGACGTTACCCCACACCACGGACCGCGTCGCATGCTCGGCCCAGATGCTGACCAGCGACAGCACCACGATCGCACCGCCGGCGACGAGGAGCAGCCGATTCGGCGCCGTGATCGCGAGCTTCTCGCGGAAGTCGGGCTTCATCAGCTCGAGCGGATCGAGCCGGCTCGCCTTGCGCGCCGGCACCATGGCCGCCGCGACCGCGCTGCCCGTCCCCAGCGCCAGGTACCATCCGAGCGCCGCCCAGGTCACGGTGAAGTCCTCGACCGAGAAGCGCGCCTGGTAGATCACGCCCATCGACTGCGCGACGAGGTGCAGCAGCACGCGGGCCAGCCCGAGCCCGACCCCGATGCCGACGACCGAAGCCACTGCGCCGATCAGCAGGGCCTCCAGCACCACCAGCCCGAAGATCGCCCGGCGCTCGGCGCCGATGGCGAGCAGCACCGCGAGATCGCGCGCCCGCTGCGTCACCGCCGTCGCGCTGGTGTTGTAGACGATGAAGACCCCCGCGAGGAGACAGAGCAGGCTGAGCCCGTCCAGCATGGCCTGGAACGCGCCGATGACGCGCTCGAAGCGCTCGCCGCGCGACGCCGGCCGCATCACCGTGAGCGAGTCCGGCAGCGCATCCGCGAGCCGGGCGCGGACGCCCTCGACCAGCCGATCCGAGCGTACGAGCACGTCGACCTGATCGACCCGCCCCTCCTTCGCGAGCACCCGCTGCGCCGCCGGCAGGTCCATCACCGCGAGGTTGCCGCCGAAGATGGTCGCGAGGCCTTCCGCGCGCAGGAGCCGTCGCACGCGCAACGCCTGCACGCCCGTCGGCCCGGCGAACGCGACGCGATCCCCGACGCGAATGCCGCGCCGGCTGGCGTACTCCTCGGTCAGGAACACGGACGTGGGGTCGTTCAGCAGCTCGAGCTCGTCGACGTCGTCGCCGACGACCGCCACGTCGTACGAGTCGATCGCCTCGGACACCAGGTCGACGCCGAAGAGCTGGAGCACTTCGCCCGTGCCGTCGTCGGCGACGAGCGTTCCCCGCACCAGGCCGAACGCGTGCGAGACGTCGCGATCCCCGGCGACGATCGGGACGAGCGCCTCGTCGAAGCCGATCTCGCCCGTCCCCAGCACGACCTGGAGCGCGGCTTTGCCCGCAGCCCGCTCGAGCGACGCACGGAAGTTCGAGAGGACGCTGGCGTTGATGATCCCGAGGGCGGCGATCAGGGCGACGCCGATCGCGATCCCGCCGATCATCAGCGCCAGCCGCCCGACGGCGGCGCGATAATCGCGCAGACTCACCTGACGGAGCAGGCCGACCATGGCCGCGCATACCCGGCCCGTCGCTCGCGCGGCAAGCGCCACCCTCGTCCGCACCGAACTAGCCCGGCCGCTCCCTGCTCGCACCGGCGCGATGCCCCGCGCAGATACTCCGCCGCGCACTAGCTCCGCTTGATTCTATCTGTCCGTCTAGCATTGACTTCGAATGCGCACTCGCGTATCCACGCGCCGCCGCGGTGCCGCGCGGCACAGAGGGAGGGAACAGGACATGGCATCGGATGGTCTCGGCAGCTTCTCGCAGCTCCACGTCCTCGTCGCCGACGCCGACCCCCGGTCGGCGTCGGCGATCCGCCAGGCGCTGGCGGCCCGGGACGGCGCCCCGCAGCTCGTGCTCGCCACCACGCTGCGCGGCGCGCTCGGCGCGCTTCGCGGCCCGCGCGTCGCCTGCATCGTCACCGACGTGCATCTCCCGGACGCCGCCGGTGAGCCGGTGGTGCGGCGGCTCCGGCAGGCGCGCCCCGACGTGCCCATCCTCGCCTGCGGCGACGACGCGACCGCCGGTCTGGCGGTGGAAGCGCTCAAGCAGGGGGCGGTCGACTTCGTGCGCAAGCCGCTCGACGCGGCCGACGTCGCCCTGCGGCTCGAGGAGACGTTGGGGCGCGCGGTTCTGGCGCAGGTCGACCAGGCCGGCGGCCTCGCGACGCCGGCGGCGTCCGCGAGCGTGAGCGCGCCCGCCGACTTCGTCGCCACCTCGCCCGCCATGCGCCAGGTCCTGCTGCTCGCGGAGCGGGCGGCACGCAGCAACGTCCCCGTGCTCCTCGAAGGTGAGACGGGCACCGGCAAGGAGGTGCTCGCGCGCGCCGTCCACGCGCAGAGCGCCCGCCGCGGGGCCCCGTTCGTCGCCCAGAACTGCGGCGCCCTCAGCGAGACGCTCCTCGAGAGCGAGCTCTTCGGCCACGTCCGCGGCGCCTTCACCGGCGCCGAGCGGGATCGCAACGGGCTGTTCGCCGAGGCCGGCGAGGGCACCGTGTTCCTCGACGAGATCGGCGAGGCGCCGCCCGCCGTCCAGGTGAAGCTGCTGCGCGTCCTCCAGGGCGGCGAGGTGAAGGCCGTCGGGGCGGACCGCGCCTACTCGGTGCGCGCCCGCATCGTGGCGGCGACGAACCGCGCGCTCGGCACCGAAGTCGAGGCCGGCCGCTTCCGCCGCGACCTCTACTACCGGCTCGCCGTCTTCCCGATCCGCGTCCCGCCGCTGCGCCATCGTGCCGCCGAGGTGCCGGAGCTCGCGGCGCGCTTCCTCGCGCGCTGCGAGCGCGAGGAGCGCCGCCAGACCGGCGGCTTCACGCCCGAGGCGCTCGACGCCCTCGTCGCCTACCCGTGGCCGGGCAACGTCCGCGAGCTCGAGCACGAGGTGCATCGGCTCGTCCTCACCGTGCCGAACGACCAGCGTATCCGCCCGCACCATCTGGCCTCCCGCATCCGCGACGCCCGCCACGCGCCGCAGACCGCGGAGCCGCTCGCCCGCCTGATGGCGCGCGTCGAGCTGGCGCTCATCCGCCAGCGCCTCCAGGAGCTGCCGACCAAGGCCGCCGCCGCGCGCAGCCTCGGCATCACGCGCGAGGCGCTCTACGGCAAGCTGCGGCGGCTCGGGCTGCCGACACGCGGGCGTGCATGAGGACGAAGCAGGCCCAGGGAAACATGCGATCCACGTCGCCGGCAGGTGGGATCGGCCTGACGCCACGGTGCGTCGGCAGGCCACGTATCCCCCTAGATTCTCTTCGTGATTCTCTTCGTGCTGGCACCCACCCATGCGTGCCTGAATCGGTCGCAAACCGAGAATCCACGCATAAGTGCGAGATTTAGTTGACTAAATCAGATGTGAACACGATGATGCATCCAGCGCGCATACGTCACTCAGGAGGGGAGACAATCCGGTGGTTGAAGAGGCGGTCGAGCGGCGGGTGGACTGGGGGCTGTGGATGCGCGGGTTGGGCGCGAATGCGCGGCGGCTCCGCGAGCAGGTCGGACTCACGCAGCAGCAGCTCGCCGACATTGCGGGCGTGAGCCAGGGCGCGATCAGCCGGCTCGAGCTCGGCGTCGGACTCGCCACCCCGTTTCTCGTGGTGTTCCGCGTGCACGTGGCGTTGCGCGACCTCTTCGCGCGGCTCGATCCGGCGATCCTCTCGGACGAGGCACGCAAGCTCCTCGACATCGATCTCCGGCTCGGCGACGACGCCGACGGCTCGCGCTTCACCAGCGTCGCGATGTTCGCCGATCCGAGCCTCACCGTGCTGCTCGACGTCTACCGGCGCATCGAGCCCGGCCGTCGCGAGCAGTTCCTGGCCGTCGTCGAGAGCGTCGCCGCCGCGTTCACCAGCGCGTCGAGCGCGGCGCCGGCGCCGTCGGCCGCGCTCGAAGCCCGCTGACGGCGCGGCCGGCGCTCAGTCGCGCCGGCGTGTCCCACCCGCCTTCGCGCCCGCGGCCTCACCGCCGAGCGGGCTACCCGGCTCGAGGCAGATGAGGCGCACGCGCCCGGTCGCCGCGAGGCGGCCGTCGGCGTCGTGGATCTCGGCCTGCCAGAGCTGCGTCTTGCGGCCGCGCGTCAGCGGCGTCGCGGTGACGCGGACCCGGCCCGCGCGCACGGCGCGCAGGAAGCTGGTGTGGTTCTCGACGCCGACCACGAGCAGCCCGCGCGCCATCGCGTCGAGGCCGGCGCCGGTGGAGCACACGCTCTCGACGACGCTGCAGTGCACGCCGCCGTGCACGATGCCGTACGGCTGGTGGTGCGCCGGCGTGACCTCGTACTCGGCGACGACGCGCTCGCGCGTGGCCTCCCGGTAGCGCAGGCCGACGGCGCGGTCCCAGCCGCACGGGTCGGCGTTCAGTGCCGCGGCGGCGTCGGGTGACGGGGTCGTGTCGGGCATGGGCGCGTCGTAGCCGCTGCGGCGCGCCGGCACCAGCACGGCGGGGCGTCACGGCGGATGTCTTGGGTCGCGGCGGGACCGGGTATAAGCGCAAGCCATGCGCGAACCCGCTGCCCCGCCCTCCCCGATGCTCGTCTTCGAGGCCATCACCGCCTATCAGCGCACCGCCGCGATCCGGGCCGCGATCCAGCTCGACGTGTTCACCGCCGTCGGCGAAGGTCCGGCGACGCCGCTCGCGATCGCCGAGCGCTGCGGCGCCGCCGAGCGCGGCATCCGCATCCTGTGCGACCGGCTCGTCGTCGACGGCTTCCTCACCAAGACGGACGGGAGCTACGGCCTCTCGCCCACGGCCGCAGCGTTCCTCGACACCCGCTCGCCGGCCTGCCTGGCGCCGATGGTGGAGTTCCTCACCGGCGAGATGGTGACGACGGCCTACGACCGCCTCACCGACGCCGTCCGCCGCGGCGGCACGGCCCTCGACGGCGCGGGCTCGCTCGACCCCGAGCATCCGACGTGGGTGCAGTTCGCGCGCGCGATGGCGCCGAGCGCCGGCTTCACCGCGAGCCTGCTGCCGGCGCTCCTCGGGCCGATCGAGGGCACCATCCTCGACGTCGCCGCCGGTCACGGGCTCTATGGCATCACGCTGGCGCGCGAGAACGCGAAGGCGCGCGTGGTCGCGCAGGACTGGCGCAGCGTCCTCGCCGTCGCCGAGGAGAACGCCCGCCAGGCCGGCGTCGCCGACCGCTTCACGACCCTGCCCGGCAGCGCGTTCGACGTCGACTTCGGCACCGGTCACGCCGTGGTGCTGCTGACGAACTTCCTCCACCACTTCGCCCCCGAGACCAACGCCGCGCTGCTGCGCAAGGTGCTTGCGGCGCTCGCACCCGGCGGACGCGCGGTCGCGGTCGAGTTCGTGCCCGACGCCGACCGCGTCACGCCGCCCGAAGCGGGCGCGTTCGCGCTCACGATGCTCGCCACGACCCCCACGGGCGACGCGTGGACGCACGCCGAGTACGACGCCATGTTCCGCGCCGCCGGGTTCGCGCAGGGCGCCACCCTGCACGAGCTGGCGCCGACGCCGCAGCGGTGCCTGGTCGCGGTGCGTTGAGGCCTGCGACCAGAGGGAGTCCGACGAAAGGGGGATTCACGCAGTCGCGTCGCGGTGCTATCGCCGGAACGTCCGCCGGCGGACGGGTGACTGCATGGTGGTGGAACCGCTTCGTGTGCGCGTCGTGCGGGCGATGGCCTGCGCTCTCGGTCTCGACGTCGACGATCTCGGCGACGACCTGCGGCTCGCCGACGACCTCGGGCTCGACGAGCTCGCAGTCCTCGAGCTGGTGCAGGCCGTCGAGCAGGCGACCGGCCTCTGCTTCTCCGAAGCCGCGATCGACGCGCTCCACACGTGCGGCGACGTCGTGGCCACCTGCGTGACGCTGACGGCCCCGATCGCCGTGCGGCCGGAGCCCGTCGCCTCGGTGCGCATCACGCACCGGCGCGGCGACGGCGCCATCGTCGGGCGGATGGCGCTCACCCCGTATGCGCTCGAAGACCTGGCGCAGGCGGCGCACGCGGCGCACGTCGAGATATGGGTCGCACCCGAGGACCGCGACACGATCGCGTCCCTGCTGGCGCGGCTCCACGCGCCGATCGTGCTGCGGATCGACACGCGGCCGCCGCCGCTGGCGGAGGCCGACGACGCCGAGGCGCCGGCGCTCGCGGTCGTCGCCGAGCTGGCGACGCGCATCGGCACGCTCCTCCATGAGCTCCAGCAGGAGCGCGGCCTCACCTGCCTCGAGCTCGCCGCGCCCGCGCCCGCGCTGCACCGCGAGCTGACGGTGCAGCGCGAAGCCACCGCCAACGCCGTCGACGCGCTGGGTGACTTCTTCGCCCGCACGGAGACGCAGCTGCCGGACGCGGTGCGCGCGCCGGCCGCGCGTGCGCTCGGCGCGCTCGCGCAGCTCGACGTGGTACGGCGTCTCGCCGACGCCGGCGCCCCGCTCGGCCGCGTGATCCACGCCGCGACCTGGCTCGACGAGCAGCTGGTCGCGGTCGCAGCGTCGCTCGCGTCGGTGACGCCCGACGCCGAATGGGGCCGGATCGCGAAGGGATACCTCGCGCTGCTGCGCGCCCGCGAGAGCACCGCGCTGGAGCGCGCCGAGCTGGCCGGCGCCGCCGCGACGGGCACCCTCGCCCCGGGACAAGATGCGGTGCTGGCAGCGCTGCTCGCCGCGCAGCGCGCTTTCCTCACGCTCTTCGCCGAAAGCGCGGCGGCGAGCGTGGATCTCCCGCTCGATGAGGCGGAGCGCGTGGAGTCGCTCGTGCTCGAGCATCCCGCGCCGCGCACGTTCCCGGTCGATCGCGACACGTGGAACCGTGCCATGGCCGGCAAGCTGGCGTGCCTGCGCGCGCTGGAGGACGTCCAGCTCGCAGCCCTACGCCAGCGCGCCGCGCTCACCGCGGGCCACGCCTGAACCCGACGAAGCTCCGACCGCTCAGCGCTGCGAGCCGGGCACGCTCTGCGAG
The DNA here is from genome assembly GCA_026129405.1 of bacterium. NCBI lineage: Bacteria > bacterium. The sequence continues at coordinate 195,871 of JAHCID010000008.1, read as the reverse complement.
CCGTGTCCGCCGCCGATGCCCTGCGAGAACGAGTTGGCGGCGGCATCGAGCACCGACAGGAAGCCCTGTCGCTCGCGCTCCGGGAGACTCTGGTAGACGCGGATGATGCGCTCCACTCCCGGATCACGCAGCAGCGGGAACAGGCGTGAGCCCATCTCCTCGACGGGTGGCGACACGAGCGTCGCCGCATCGAGGATGGCGCGCACGTCGTCGGTGAGCAGCTCGGGATCGATCTGTCGCAGCGCTCGCGTGATCACCAGCTGGAGCTTCAGGAAGGTGAGCACCGGCGTGGCCATGCCGCGTCCTGCCTCGACGCGGCTCACCGCACCCTGGCTCACGCCGGCCAGCCGAGCGATCTGCTCCTGCGACAACCCGAGGAACTCACGTGCGCGCCGGACCTGCGTCCCTGCCTGCCGGATCCAGCCTGCCCAATCGGGTCGCTTCGCGTTCGGGTCCATCAATGGAAGCCTGGGGACCTGCACTGTCGATACGTAGTATGCAACTGCTGTGCCCCGCGACGCGGACGCGAATGTCCGCGCTCCGTCTGGATCCGAGCGGTGCATGGAAGGAACCGCGGTTCCCGTTCCTCCAACCGCGCGGCCTTCGGGTTCTCACGGCACCTCACGGAGTAACGCCGCCATGGCGGCGTCGAACGCGGCCGGGTTGGCGAGGTTCACGACGTGGCCAGCGTCGGGAACCACGACGAGTCGCGCGCGCGGTATCCGCGAGGCGAGTGCATGCGAAGGTGCCAGGGAGGCAGCGTCGCCTTTCCCGGCTACGACCAAAGTCGGAGCCGACACCGACGAAAGGGCGGCGATCGTCTCGACCGACGGCTGCCGCGCGATCACGCCGCGCAGCGTGTGTACGAGACCGTGCGGCGGGTGTTCGAGAAAGCCCAGCCGCACGAGGCGCGCGCCGCGCTCGTCGAGCCCCGAGTCGGGCCCCCAGACGAAATGCGCACCCGCCGCCTCGAGGCCGTCGCGCTCGATCGCATCGGCGAAGCGCTCGGCGATCGCCGTGAAGCCCGTCGGCCACGTGGGGCCCGACGGATACGACGCCAGGACGAGCGCCCGCACCCGCGCCGGATACGCGAGCGCGAAGCGCAGGGCCGTCGCCGCGCCCATCGAGAGCCCGCCGACGACGGCGCGATCGACGCCGGCGCCGTCGACCACGGCGCGCAGATCGTCGACGAAGGTCTCGGGCGTGTACGCCGCCGCGTCGTCGGGGGCTTCGCTGCGCGCATGACCGCGTGCGTCGTAGCGGGCCACGTATGCGACGGCGCGGAAGGCGCGTACCTGCGGGTTCCAGTTGCGCGCGCTGCCGCCGAACCCGTGCGCGAGAACGATCGGCGTCCCCGCGCCGTCCGCATCGACGTGGAGCCGCACGCCCATCGGCGTCCGACCTAGCACGCACACCGGGACGCTTCGACGGCGCGCCGGTTGAGCCGCGGGCCGGTCCAGCGATACAGCGGAGGCATGCGTCGCGCCGCCGCCCTCGCCGCCGTCCTCGCCGCCTCCGTTGCGCGAGCGGCGGGACCGGCGATCACGCACGGCGTCACCGTCGGCGAGGTAGGCGCGACCGGCGCGCGGGTCTGGGCGCGGTGCGCGACGCCGGGACGGCTCGTCGTCGCGCGCGACGGCGCGCCCCCGGTGACGGCGGCGGTCGACGCGAGCGGCGATCAGGCCGCGACCGTCACGCTCACGGGCCTGACGGCGGCGACGCCCCACCTGCTGCGCGTCCACTGCGAAGATGCCCGGGGGCGTTCCGGCCGCGTCGTCGTGCGCCCGTTCACGACCGCGCCGGAGGCCACCGCGTCGCAGCGGGTCCGCCTCGCCTGGCTCGGCGACCTCGGCGGGCAGAACGTCTGCGCCGACCGCGCGCGCGGCTATCCGGCGCTGGAGGCGGTGGCGGCCGAGCGTCCCGACGTCGTCGTCGGCCTCGGCGACATGATCTACGCCGACGACGCCTGCCTGGCGCGCGGCCGCTACGGCAACGCGCAGCGCCCGGGTCCGCCGCCGGCGACCGACCTGGACGGCTTCCGCGCGCACTGGCGCTACAACCTGGACGACCCCCACCTCCAGCGCCTGCGCGGCGCCGCCGCCTGGATCGCCGTGCAGGACGACCACGACATCGCCGACGACGCGGACGCCGGGCACCCGCTCCTCGCCGACGCCACGCGCGCCGCCGCGGACTGGAACCCGCAGCCCGCGGACACGCCGTGGCGCAGCGCACGCTGGGGCCGCCACCTCGAGCTGTTCGTCCTCGACCTGCGCTCGCAGCGCGCCCCCAACACGACGCCGCCGCCCGCTTCCATGCTCGGCGCCGCGCAGCGGGCCTGGCTCGCGCGCGCCGTCGCCGCCAGCGACGCCACCTGGAAGGTGGTCGTCTCGAGCGTCCCCATCGCCGTCCCGACCGGGCGCGACGGCGCACGCGACGGCTGGGCCGGCGGCGCGTTCCAGCCCGAGCTGCTGAGCCTGCTCGGCGGCTGGAAGGACGCCCGCGTGCGCAACCTCGTCTGGATCACCACCGACATCCACTTCGCGACGGTCCTGCGCCACCGCCCGTTCGCCGACGACGTCTCCTTCACGGTCCTCGAGCTGGCGAGCGGACCGATCACCGCCGGCATCTTCCCGCGCGACGCGCTCGACGAGACGACCCGTCCCGAGCGCCTCTTCTTCCTCGGCCCGGCGTCGCCCGACGCCGTGCGCTCGTTCGACGAGGCGATGCGCTGGTTCAACTTCGGCATCCTCGACGTCGACGCGGGCGGCCGCCTCGCGGCCGAGATCATCGACGGCACCGGCGCCACGCGCTGGGCCCTCGCGCTCGAGCCGGTGTGCTCGCGCTGCAGCCGCTAGCGCGCTATCGGGAGCCTCGCATGGGCACGACGCTGTTCGAGAACGCGACGCTGCTCGACGTCGAGGCCGGCGTCCTGCGGCCCGGCACGGCCGTCCTCGTCGAGGGCGAGCGCATCCGCGAGGTCTCCGACGTGCCGATCACGGCGTCCGGCGCGCGGCGCATCGACGTGCGCGGCCGCACGCTCATGCCCGGCCTGATCGACGCGCACGTCCACGTCACCCTCACGACGATGGACATCGGCGCCATGGCGCGCCGGCCGCTCATGCTCGTCGCACAGGAAGCGCGCGTCATCCTGGAGAGCATGCTCCGGCGCGGCTTCACGACCGTGCGCGACACCGGCGGCGCCGACCACGGCCTCGTGCGCGCGATCGAGAACGGGCTGATCCGCGGGCCGCGCGTCTTCCACTCCGGCCGCGTCCTCAGCCAGACCGGCGGCCACGGCGACTTCCGCCCGCTCGACGACCATCCGCACCTCTGCGCCTGCGCGATCCATTCGAGCGCCTTCGCGCACGTCGTCGACGGCGCCGACGCCGTCCGCCGCGCGGCGCGCGAGGAGCTGCGCCGCGGCGCACGGCAGCTGAAGCTCATGGCCTCGGGCGGCGTCGCGTCGCCCCACGACCCGATCTGGGTGCTCCAGTTCTCGCCCGAGGAGATGGCCGCGGCGGTGGCCGAGGCGCGGAGCTGGCGAACGTACGTCTGCGCCCATGCCTACACGCCCGAGGCGATCGCGCGCGCCGTGCGCGCCGGCGTGCGCTCGATCGAGCACGGCAACCTGCTCGACGCGGCGACCGCGCGCCTCATGGCCGAGCACGAGGCGTTCCTCGTGCCGACCCTCGTCACCTATCGGAAGATCGTCGAGCTGGGCGCGGCGCTCGGCTTCCCGGCCACCGGGCTCGCGAAGGTGCGCGACGTCGCCGAGCACGGGCTCGGCTCGCTCGAGATCGCGGCGCGCGCCGGCGTGCCGATCGGCTTCGGCACCGATCTCCTCGGCGAGACGCACGCCTTCCAATCGGACGAGCTCGCCATCCGCGCCCAGGTGATGGCGCCGATCGACGTCCTCCGCTCGGCGACCGTGGTGAACGCCGCGCTCCTGCAGCGGCCCGGCACGCTCGGCGTCGTGAAGCCGGGAGCGCTCGCCGACCTCCTCGTCGTCGACGGCGACCCGCTGCGCGACCTCGGCGTCCTCGGCGGCCAGGGCGAGCGCATCGCGCTCGTCATGCGCGGCGGCGACGTCCTCGTGCGGCAGGACGGGTGACGGCGCCGCGCATGCCGCGTCGCACGCCGCTCGGTGCCGCGGCCGCCGCGACCCTCGTCGTCGTGGCCGCGCTCGCGGCCTGCCGGCCCGTGTCGAGCGGCCGTACCGCGGACGGCTGCGCCATCGGCGAGAACGTCGTCGGCGGCATCGCCGAGCCGGCGGCCACGGTCGTCGTCGTGCCGGAGCGCAAGAAGGCCTGGGAGGCGTCGGTCGGCGGCGAGCTGGCGGCGCGGCCACTGGTGCGCGCGCGCCTGCGGGCTGGCCAGCGCGCGGCCGCTGTATGCCGCCGCACGCTGCCCGCGGACGACGCCGGCCTTCGCGCGCCGCGTCGCCGAGGACACCTGGCGCGGCCTCGCGGCGCTCGTCGATCGCGCGCACGGCCTGCCGATCGACCACGTCCATCTCGCGCCGGCGGACGCCGGCGTGCCGCCGGTCGGCGACTACACCAACGTCACCACGGTGGGGCTGTGGATGGTCGCCCTCGTCGGCGCGACCGATCTCGGGCTCGTGACGCCGGACGGCGCGCGGGCGCGGCTGCGCACGCTGCTCTCGACGCTCGAGCGGCTCGAGACCCATGCCGGGCTCTTCTACAACTACTACGACACCACGACGCTCGAGCGCACGAGCAACCTCCTGTCGTTCGTCGACACCGCCTGGCTCACGACCGGCCTGATCCTCGTGCGCCAGGCCTTTCCCGATCTCGCCGCGCGCGCCTCGGCGCTGATCGCGCAGGGAGACTGGCGACGCTTCTACGATCCCGCCACCGGCCTCATGTACCACGGCTGGTGGGTGAGCCCGCCGGGCCCGTCGCGCTACCATTACGGCGTGCTGTACGCCGAGTCGCGGCTCGGCAGCGTGCTCGCGATCGGCAAGGGCGACGCCCCCGAGTCGCACTGGTTCCGCATGACGCGCACCTACCCCGCGGCCTGCACGTGGCAGACGCAGGCGCCGCACGACCGGCGCGAGAAGACGGTACGCGGCACCACGTTCTTCGGCGGCCACTACGAGGACGGCGGCGGCGCCTACGTGCCGTCGTGGGGCGGCAGCATGTTCGAGGCGCTCATGCCGACGCTGGTCCTGGACGAGCCCGCGCTGGCGCCGAAGAGCCTCGGCGCCAACGCGCGCGCGCACGTCGCCGTGCAGCGCCGCAGCCTCCTCGGGCCGCCCGACGCCCGCGTGTGGGGCGCCTCGCCGAGCCTGCGCCCCGACGGCGCGGGCTATGGCGAGTACGGCGTGCGCGCGCTGGGCATGATCGGCTACCAGGGAGGCGTCGTGACGCCGCACGCGCTCGCCCTCGCCACGGCCGTCGAGCCCGCCGCCGCCCTCGCCGCGCTGCGCACGATCGCCACCACCTGGGACGCCTACGGCGACTTCGGCTTCTACGACGCCGTCGATCCCGCGACGGGCGCGGTCGCGAGGAGCTGGCTCGTGCTCGACCAGGCGATGACGTTCATCGCCCTCGCGAACCACCTCTGCGGCGGCTGCGTGCGCGCGCGCTTCGCCGCCGACCCCGTCGTACAGGCCGCGCTCCCCGTCCTCGCCGCCGAGGACTTCTTCGACTGATGGCCCGCGTCGCGCTCGAGCACGTCGACAAGACGTTCCCCGGCGGCACGCGCGCGATCGCCGACGTCTCGCTCGACGTCGGCGACGCCGAGCTGCTGGTGCTGGTCGGTCCGTCGGGCTGCGGCAAGTCGACGATCCTGCGCCTCGTCGCCGGCCTCGAGACGGCGACCGCCGGCACGATCCGCCTCGGCGACCGGGTGGTCGACGACGTACCGCCGCAGGAGCGCAACGTCGCCATGGTGTTCCAGGACTACGCGCTCTATCCGCACATGACGGCGCGCAAGAACCTGGGCTTCCCGCTGCGCATGCGGCGGCTGCCGCACGCCGAGGTGGCGGCGAAGGTCGAGCGCGTCGCGGCGCTGCTCGACATCGGCCCGCTCCTCGACCGCCTGCCGAAGCAGCTCTCGGGCGGCCAGCGCCAGCGCGTCGCCATGGGCCGCGCGCTCGTGCGCGAGCCGGCCGCGTCGCTGTTCGACGAGCCGCTCTCGAACCTCGATCCGCGGCTGCGCAGCGCCGTGCGGGCCGAGATCCAGGAGCTCCAGGCGCGCACGCGCACGACGATGCTCTACGTCACGCACGACCAGGTCGAGGCGATGACGCTCGGCCACCGCGTGGCGGTGATGGACAAGGGCCGCGTCCAGCAGGTGGCGCGGCCGCGCGAGCTCTACACCGCGCCGGCGAACGTCATGGTCGCGGGCTTCATCGGCAACCCGCCCATGAACCTCTTCCCCGCCCGCCTGATGGAGGGCGGCCTGCGCGTCGGCAGCGGACGCCTGCCGCTGGCCGCGGCGCCCCCCGCCGCGGGCGAGGGCTGGACCGCCGGCGTGCGACCGGAGGGGCTGGCGCTCGCGGCGGCGGACGCCCGTGACGCGGTCGCGGGCGAGGTCGCCTACGTCGAGAGCCTCGGTCACGAGACGCTGGTGCACGTGCGCGTCCCCGAGCTCGGGACGCCGCTCGTGGCCCGCCTCGCCGGCATGCCGGCGCTCGCGCCCGGGCAGCGCGTCGGGCTCGCGGCCGCGCCGGAGGCGATCCACCTGTTCGACGCCGACGGTCGCCTCGCGCGCTGATCCGCCGACGCGCGCGCCGTGGCGCCCGACCCTCCCCGAGCGGGCCACCCTCGCACAGGGCACAGACCCGTCGACCTCCTTCCGTGGACGGGCCTGCTCCTGGTATGCGCGCCAGCCATGCAACGAGGCTCCCTCACCATCGCGGTCCCTCGCGAGACCGCCGCGGGCGAACGCCGCGTCGCGTTGACGCCGGACGCCGTCGCCGCTCTCGTGAAGCTCGGGCTCGCCGTCGTGGTGGAGCGCGGCGCCGGCGACGGCGCCGCCCATGCCGACGCGGCGTACGAGAAGGCCGGCGCCACCATCGCCCCCGACGCCGCCGCGACGCTGGCCGGCGCCACGGTGGTGGTGAAGGTCCAGAAGCCGACCGCGGCCGAAGCGGAGCAGCTGCCCGAGGGCTGCGTGCTGATCGCCTTCCTCCAGGCGCTGACCAGCCCCGAGCTGATCCGCACGCTCGCCGCCCGCCGCATCACGAGCTTCGGCATGGAGGCGATCCCGCGCATCAGCCGCGCGCAGAAGATGGACGCGCTGTCGTCGCAGGCGAACCTCGCCGGCTACAAGGCCGTGCTGATCGCCGCCGCCTCGCTGCCGAAGTTCTTCCCCATGCTGATGACGGCGGCGGGCACCGTCTTCGCGGCGCGCGTGCTGGTGCTCGGCGCCGGCGTCGCGGGGCTGCAGGCGATCGCGACGGCGCGCCGGCTCGGCGCCCAGGTCTGGGGCTACGACGTGCGCGCGGCGGCGGCCGAGCAGGTCGAGAGCCTCGGGGCGAAGTTCCTGGCCTTCGACATCGGCGTCGCCGACGCCGAGGACAAGGGCGGCTACGCGACGGCGCTGTCGGCCGACGCCGCGCAGCGCCAGCAGCAGCAGCTGGCCGCGAAGATCGCCGACTTCGACGTCGTGGTGACGACCGCGCTGGTGCCCGGCCGCGCCGCCCCGCGGCTCGTGCCCGCCGCGAGCGTCGCCGCGATGCGCCCCGGCTCGGTCATCGTCGACCTCGCCGCCGAGGCCGGCGGCAACTGCGAGCTCACCGAGGCCGACGAGACGGTCGTCGTCCACGGCGTCACCATCCACGGGCCGACGAATCTGCCCGCGACGATGCCCGTCCATGCGAGCCAGCTCTATGCCCGCAACGTCACCGAGCTGCTGCGCGAGCTGGTGAAGGACGGGGCGCTCGCGCTCGACTTCGAGGACGAGGTCCTCCGGGGCGCCTGCATCACGCACGCCGGCGCGATCACGAACCAGGCGGCAGCCGCCGCGGCGGGGGCGTCGGCATGACGACCGATCTCGAAGTCGGCCTCTACATCTTCATGCTGGCCGGGTTCCTCGGCTACCACATCATCACGCGGGTCCCCCCGCTGCTGCACACGCCGCTCATGTCGGCGACCAACGCGATCGCCGCCATCTCGCTGGTCGGCTCGCTGGTCGTCGCCGGCGGCGACTACAGCGACGTCGAGAACGGCTGGATCTGCACGCTGCTCGGCTTCATCGCCGTCGCCTGCTCGTCGACCAACGCGGTCGGCGGCTTCCTCATCACCGACCGCATGCTGCGCATGTTCAAGACGGCCGAGGAGCGCGCCCGCGGCGTCAAACGGCCGGTCGAGCTGCAGGCGTTCGCGTTCGTGGTCGCGCTCTTCGGCAGCATCGCCGCCATCCTCTACTGGACGCGGCCCACCGACATGACGATGGGAGACTACCTCCATCATCACGTCGCCCCCGAGGCGCTGCGCTACGCCTACATCGCCTCGGCCGCGATGTTCGTGCTCGGCCTGAAGGGCCTCAGCTCGCCGAAGTGGGCGCGCTCCGGCATCGCGCTGGCCGCGCTCGGCATGCTGCTCGCCGTCGTCGGTACGCTCTTCCACGAGCACATCGTCACCTACACCTGGATCGTCATCGGGCTCGCGATCGGCACGGTGATCGGCGCCTGGATGGGCCTCAGCATCCCGATGACCGCCGTGCCGCAACGCACGGCGATCTCGCACTCGCTGGGCGCGCTCGCCGCGTGTCTCGTCGGCGTGTCGGAGTACTTCCGCTTCCAGGGCGCGCTCGATCGCGTGACGCTGACGGCGCTGTCGTTCGAGGTCGTGGTCGGCGGCCTCACCTTCACGGGCAGCCTCATCGCCGCGGCCAAGCTCCAGGAGATCATGCAGGGCCGGCCGATCACCTACAAAGGCCAGAACCTCATCAGCATGACCCTGCTGGCGATCATCGTCGGCTCGGCCGGCTGGCTCGTCTACACGCAGGCGGCGACGCCGTTCTTCTACGTGATGGTGGCGCTGGCGTTCGTCTTCGGCATCCTGCTCGTGGTGCCGATCGGCGCGGCCGACATGCCCGTCGTCATCGCGCTCCTCAACTCCTACGGCGGCCTCGCCGATGCCGCCATGGGCTTCATGCTGTCGAACAAGATCCAGATCATCACGGGATCGCTCGACGGCACGTCCGGCTTCCTCCTGGCGCTGCTCATGTGCCGCGCGATGAACCGCTCGGCCGCGAACGTGCTCTTCGGCGCGTTCGGCTCGGTGTCGGAGGACGACGTCGCCGCCGCGGCCGAGTCGAAGGGCACCGTGCGCAGCATCACCGCCGACGAGACGGCCGTGCTCTTCGAAACGGCGCAGAACGTCGTCGTGGTGCCCGGCTACGGCATGGCCGTCGCCCAGGCGCAGCACGCGGTCGCCGAGCTCGGCAACATCCTGCGCGAGCGCGGCGCCACGGTGCGCTACGCGATCCACCCGGTCGCCGGGCGCATGCCCGGCCACATGAACGTGCTCCTCGCCGAGGCGAACGTCCCCTACGACCAGCTGGTCGAGATGGAGGCGATCAACCCGTCGTTCCCCGAGGCCGACATCGTCCTCGTCGTCGGCGCGAACGACGTGACCAACCCCGCCGCGCGCACCAACAAGGCGAGCCCGCTCTACGGCATGCCGATCCTCGAGGTCGACCGCGCCAAGTCGATCATCGTGCTGAAGCGCTCCATGCGCCCCGGCTTCGCCGGCGTCGACAACGAGCTCTACTACGACGAGAAGTGCCTCATGCTGTTCGGCGACGCGAAGGACAGCATCACCAAGCTGATCAGCGAGATGAAGTCGCTGCTCTGACGCGGGCGGGACGCACCGGCGCCACGGCCTGAGGGCGGACCCCGGCCGAGAGGCGCCGCCCCCATTGTCTCAACCCCGCCGCCCGCTACGGGTGGCGCATGCCCGACGTCGCCGTCGTCTCGTACTGTCGCACCGGCATCGCGCGTGCCCGCCGCGGCGCCCTGAACGCCACCCACGGCATCCCGCTGACGGCGCACGTGCTGCGCCACGCGGCCGCGCGCGCCGGCATCGAGGCCGGCGAGGTCGAGGACGTGGTCGTCGGCTGCGGCCTGCCCGAGGGCGCCACCGGACACAACGTCGCGCGCAATGCCGCGCTCGACGCGGGCTTCGGCGTCGCGGTGCCGGGCATGACGATCAACCGCTACTGCGGCTCGGGGATCAGCGCGGTGTCGATCGCGGCCGCGCGGATCGCGGCCGGCGAGCTGTCGGTCGCCATCGCGGCCGGGGTCGAGAGCATCAGCATGGTGCAGTTCGACCTCGACATGCACGGCTTCTTCTACGAGCCGCTCCAGCTGCGCATGCCGGCCGTCTGGTGGACCATGAACCAGACCGCCGACTTCGTGGCGCAGAAGTACGGCATCAGCCGCGCGGCGCAGGACGCCTACGTGGTGCGCAGCCAGCAGCGCGTCGCCGACGCGGCGGCCGCGGGATACTTCGCCGAGGAGATCGTCCCCTTCACCACGACGATGGAGGTGACCGACGAGGCCACCGGCGGCACCATGCGCCGCGAGGTGACGCTCGACCGCGACGAGGGCCCGCGCCCCGACACCACGCTCGAGAAGCTGGCGGCGCTGAGGCCGGTATACGAGGGCGGCACCACCACCGCCGGCAACGCCTCACAGCTCTCCGACGGCGCCGCGGCGCTCGTCCTCATGGACGCCGGCCAGGCCGCGCGGCGGCGGCGGCCGATCCTGGGGCTCTTCCGCGGCATGCAGCTCGCGGGCGTCGCACCCGAGGAGATGAGCATCGCGATCACGCCCGCCGTCCGCCGGCTGCTCGCCCACCACCGCCTGGCGACGGCCGACGTCGACCTGTGGGAGCTGCACGAGGCCTACGCGGTGACGACGCTCTACAACCAGGCCCGGCTCGACACGCCCTGGGAGCGCACCAACGTGAACGGCGGCGCCATACCGCTCGGTCACCCCTACGGGATGTCCGGCATCCGCTACGTCGGCTCGACGCTGCTCGAGCTGGCCCGCCGCGGCGGGCGGCGCGCGGTGGTCGGCGTCTGCACGGCCGGCGGCATGGCGACCGCCGCCTACCTGGAGCGCGCCTGACGACGACCCCGATCGTGCTCCCCTCCACGCCGGAGACGGCGCGCCGGAAGGTGCGCGCCGCCGAGGGCGCGAGGAGCACCTGCGACCCCGCGCCGGCGCGCGGCTACGCCGGGTAGCGCAGCAGCGTCAGGCGCTCGAGAGCCCACGCGGTCTCGTCGGCGGCGCAGGCGGCGTCGAAGTCGATGGCGGTCGCCGCCGGATCGTCGACCCAGGTGCGCAGCCCGGGCCCGCCGTCGATGACGTCGATCGGCAGCCGCGGATCGTACTCGTAGGCGAAGTCGCGCCAGAGCGCGTAGTCGGGCCGCCAGGTGCGGATCGCCTTCAGGAAGAGCGCCACCAGCCGATACGGGCGGAAGACCGCGTGGTCGTAGCCGGGATCGTCGACGTGCACCTGGAGGCCGGCGCACACCTGCCCCGCGTGCTTGTGGAAGGTCGGCATGAAGAAGCACGGGCGCAGGCGGCAGCCGCGCAGCCACACCGGCGCGAGACGCTCCATGGTCGCGAGCAGCGCCGCCACGTCGAGGTCGGGGGCGCCGAAGAGCTCGAGCGGCCGCGTCGTGCCGCGACCCTCGGACAGCTCCGTCCCTTCGAGCAGCACGGTCCCGGGGAAGACGCGCGGCATGCTCGGCGAGGCGGCGTTCGGGCTCGGGTTGACCCAGGCCAGCTCGCCGAGGGGCCAGCCGAAGCCCGGGCCGGCGGTCGGGTCCCAGCCCTCCATCGCCACCACGGTGAGGTCGACGTCGAGGTTGCGGGTGCGCCGGAACCACTCCGCGGCCTCGCCCAGCGTCAGCCCGTGTCGCATCGGCAGCGGCCCCGCGCCGACGAAGCTCTCCCAGCCGGGACGCAGCCGCGTGCCCTCGACCGGCCGGCCCGCCGGGTTCGGGCGGTCGAGCACCCACACCGCCTTCCCCGCCTGCGCCGCCGCCTCGAGGACGTAGAGCAGCGTGGTGAGGAAGGTGTAGATGCGGGTGCCGACGTCCTGCACGTCGACCAGCAGCACGTCGAACGCGTCCAGCATCGCCGGCGTCGGCCGGCGCACGCTGCCGTAGAGGCTGAAGACGGGGATGCCGTGGCGCGGGTCCACGTAGTCGTCCGTCTCCTGCATGTTGTCCTGCTTCTCGCCGCGCATGCCGTGCTGCGGGCCGAAGGCGGCGGCGAGGGGCGTGTCGGGGCACGCCATCAGCGCGTCGACGGCGTGCTGGAAGCCGCGCGTCATCGACGCGGGATGCGCGAGCAGCGCCAGACGACGCCCGGCGAGCGGGCGGCGGAGCGCGGGATCGGCGAGCAGGCGGTCGATGCCGAGCCGCATCACGCCGCCGCCCCGAGGCGCAGCATGAACGCCGCGCGGTCGTGGAAGTCCGCACGCGCCGCCGGATGCGCCAGGGCGCGGAAGGAGCGGCCGGCACCGGCGAGCACGACGCTCAGCCCCACCTCGAGCGGCGCCGCCGCCAGCTCGGGCAACGCCTGCAGGTCGATGCCGGCCTCGAGGCGCCAGCCGTCGGCCGTCGTCGTCGTGGCGACATCGACGAGCCCCGCCACCCGCTCCTCCCACCGCATGTCCTCCCGATAGCCGGAGAAGCGGTAGAGGTTCCAGTCGCCCGACGGCGCCAGGTTGAGCTCCCAGTAGGCGGCGCCGGCAGCGGGCGCGACGAAGGCCTCGCAGCAGGTCTCCTCCCACAGGCGGTCGGCGCGCCGCGGGACGGCCGACGGCGGCGGCAGGTGCAGCCCGGCGCGCGCGCCGTCGAGCTTCCAGACGCAGCGCAGGACGCCGCCGGCGCGGCGGGCGCCGGCGCGTACGCGCAGGGCGGCGAATGCGACGTCGCCGGGGAAGGGGACGAGATCGCGCATCAGCCGAGCCGGCGGCGGATCGTCGCCGCCGGCTCGGCGCCGGCGTCCTCCTGGAGGCAGCGGCTCGCGCCGGCGATGCGGTCGAGCGTCGCACCGGGCGCGAGGCCCGCCCACGCCTCGCCCCAGGCCCGGTCCCGACGCCGGAGCGCGGCGAAGTCCGCCGGCGCCGCGAAGCGCGCGTCCGGGGTGCGCAGCACGTCCATCGCTCACCTCCACCCGCGAGGAGTTTGCGCATGCCTCGCGCGTCGACGCTCGGGTTGCAAGTCCATGGCAATTCGTCGCGACCGCGTTTTTCGTCTTGCCTCGGCGCCGGCGCGTGCGCGATCTTCCGGCGCCACAGGGGGAGACTTCATGAAGCGACGCGACTTCCTGCGCACCGCCGCCGTCCTCGGTGCGGCGAGCATGATCGGTACCCGTCCCGACGACGCCGATGCGAAGCGGCTGCCCGGCGGCAGCATCCTCGACCGGCCCGCCGCAGCGGCCCCGATCGACACCATCGTGGTCTGCATGATGGAGAACCGATCGTTCGACCACTACATGGGCTGGCTCGCCACCGACGAGACCTACCTCGAGACCGGCCGCAGCCTATGGGGCAAACGCTTCCGGGTCGACGGCAGCACGACCCAGACCTACGCCCGTGCGAACGGGACGCGGGTCGCGACCTACCCCATGCTGAGCGAGCTCGCGCAGCCCTGGCGCGGATGCGGATTCCGCGATCCCGGCCACGGCTGGAACGCCGGGCGCGCGCAGCGCGACGGCGGCTTCCTCGCCACCGGCAGCGGCAACGACGAGTTCGCGCTCGGCTGGTACCGCGAGAGCGACCTGCCCTTCTACGGTGCGCTCACGCGGCGCTTCACCACCTTCGACCGCTACCACTGCTCGGTCCTCGGCCCCACCTATCCGAACCGCGAGTACCTGCACTCGGCGCAGTCCGGCGGGCTCAAGAACAACGCCTTCCCGTTCGAGGTCGGCTATCCCAACGGCTTCCCGTGGGCGACGATCTGGGATCGGCTCGCGGCCGCCGGGGTGCCGGCGCGCTACTACTACGTCGACCTGCCCTTCGTGGCGCTCTTCGGCCCGCGCCTGGCGCCGATCGCGAGCCCGATCGCCAACTACTTCGAGGACGCGGCCGCGGGACGCCTGCCGCGCGTGGTCTTCCTCGATCCGGGCTTCCTCGGCGAGTTCCAGAGCGACGAGCATCCGCACGGCGACGTGCGCGACGGCCAGCGTCTCGTGCAGCAGTTCGTGAAGGCGTTCGTGGAGTCGCCGCACTGGCGCTCGGGCGCGTTCATCCTCACCTACGACGAGTGGGGCGGCTTCTTCGATCACGTCGCGCCGCCGCGGCTGCGCGACGACCGCGCCAATCGCCGCGACGATCAGAACGACTTCTCGCAGGCCGGCTTCCGCGTGCCGACCCGGCTCATCTCGCCGTTCGCGCGGCGCAACTTCGTCGACCATCGGGTCTACGACCACACCTCGATCCTGCGCTTCATCGAGTGGCGCTTCCTCGGCACCCGGGCGGACGGCGTCGGTAGCCGCCGCGACCCGGTCTATCTCACCGAGCGCGACCGGCACGCGAAGAACATCGCCCAGACCTTGAGCCCGACGGCGCCGGACTTCGACTTCGACACCGGCCCCGTCGACCCGGGCAGCTCGCCGGGCTGCGGCTCGGAGGCGGCGGCGACGCTCGCGGCGCGGGCGGCGCTCCCACCCAGCGATTTCGAGCGCGGCGTCGACTGGGTCGCGAGCCAGGGCTACCGGATCGGCAACTGGCTCCCGGGCCGCTGAGCCCGGCTCAGGCGTCGTCCGCGAACGCCGCCCGGCGCAGGGCCGCGAAGGCCTGCGCCAGGGCGGGCGCCTGCCACGAGGCGTTGAGCCCGCTCGGGTTTGGCAGCAGCCACACCCGCGCCGGGCCCAGCGTCTCGGGCTGCTCGCCGACGCGCGCCGTCCTGCGGCCGAAGGCGACGCGGTAGGCGTCGAGTCCGAGGAACGCGACCCACCGCGGCCGCATGCGCGTCACCAGCCGCGCGAGGCGCTTCCCGCCCGCGCGCAGCTCCTCCGGCGTCAGCTCCGCGGCGGTCGCGGTCGTGCGCATGACGAGGTTCGTGACCCCGAGCCCGAGCGCCGGCAGCGTCGCCGCCTCGCACGGCGCATAGAGCCGCGGCGTGAAGCCGGCGCGGTGCAGCGTCGGCCAGAAGCGATTGCCGGGTCGCGCGAAGTGATGACCCGTGGCGCCGGTGTAGAGGCCGGGATTGATGCCGACGAAGAGCACGCGCAGACCCGGCCCGACGACGTCGCGCACCGTCCAGTCGCGCGCGGCCTCGAGCATCGCCCGATCGGGACGCGGATGCCGTCCCGGCCCCGGGCAGCGGGGGCGACGCACGGCGGCCCGGCCGGCCCGCGTGCTCACGGTGCCGGCTCCGCCGGGGCGGAGGCATCGTTCGGGCCGGACTCGGATGGCTCCCCGTCCGTGCCGATCGGCGCCAGCGCCGCCGGCGCCGCGGATGCGTCACGCGCGGACGGCGGCGGCGCGGCCGCGCGCGGCGCTGCGCCGTACCAGATCTCGACGTCGGCCGGCGACGCGTCGAGGCGCACGGTGGCCGCATCCGGGTTCTCCACCGGGATGCCGTTGACGGTGACGGCGACGATCGGCCGCGGCAGCGGTGACGGCACCACGATCTTCCCGGGCGGGACGACGAGATCGCCCGAGACCCGCAGGCGCACGACGTCCGGCCCGTCGGCGCGGATGGCGTAGTTGAGGATGCCCCAGTGGGTCGGCAGCCGGCGCACGGCGACGCCGCCCTCGGCCGCGAGCCACTCGGGCTTCACGCCCGCCGCGAGCACGAGCGCCTGGTCGGCTTCGCGCTCGTACGCGAGCAGATTGCGCACCGCCTGCACGAAGCCGGCGCCGACCCACGTGTGCGGCATGTCGCCGATGAAGCGCGGCAGGTCGCGGTCGAGCCAGACGACCTCCGCCCATTGATTCCACGCCGCCGGGCGCCGATCGGCCATGAGGTAGTCGAGCAGCGCGTGCGCGCGCTCGCGCTGGCCGAGGCGCACGAACGCGGCGACGTTGCGCAGCTCGTAGGGCGAGTACGCCTGCCCGCTCCAGGTGCCGTCGAGCCGCGTCTCGATCTCGCCCCAGTAGCGGTCGTAGGTGGCGCGCACGGCGTCGGGCGGCAGCCGCTCGAGCTCGCCGCCGGGCACGATCGCGATGCTCGTCGAGGTCGGGTCGAAGTCGCCGAGCTCGACCGAGCCCGGGAGGTACGTGATCTGGTGCATCGCCATCGTCGCCGCGAGCGACGCGAGCAGCGTCTCACGGAAGTCGTCGCGCAGCCGCGCGTACGCGGTGGCCGCCTCGTCGTCGCCGACCACGACTGCGAGCGCCGCCGCGTCCTTCAGGCCGCGCAGCGCGAAGAAGTCGTCCCAGTAGGCGTGCACCGGGTGCCCCGAGTAGCCCTCGTGGCTGATCGACTCCGGCAGCAGGCCGAAGTACGCGCGCCGGTCGGGCTCGCGCCAGGCCGCCCCCATGCGCTCGGCGCGCAGCGCCGCGATGCGCGCGACGGCCCGCTGCACGTGCGGCCAGAGGTCGTGCACGAAGCCGGCGTCGCGGGTGTAGCGGTAGTACTCGGCGAGGGCGTAGATGAACGCGCCCTCGCTGTCGTTCTCGGGCGTCCAGTCCGGGCCGCGGGCGTCGACGCAGCAGGGCACCGCGCCGCTCGGCGCCTGGAACGTCGCATACCAGCGCAGGAAGTCGCGCACCTCCTGCGTGAAGCCCATCTGCAGCAGCGCCTCGGACTCCATCGCGCCGTCGCGGATCCACGAGCGCGCGTAGGTGCGCGAGCCCGGCTGGAGCGCCGCCCGGTCGCGGTTGACGAGCGTGTACGCGATGGTCGAGCGCAGCGTGCGCGTCAGCGCCTCCGCCGCCGCCGGCAGCGACACCTCCGTGCGGCCGAGGAGCCGCGTCCACTGGCGCGTGACCGCCTCCTGCTCGGCCGCGACCTGCTTCGCGTCGACCGCGGGCGGCACCCCGTCGCCGCCCGCGTGCAGCGGCACCGCGATCGCGACCTCGCCGGGCTTCCCCGGCTCGAGCCGCAGCGTGAACTCGAG
The DNA here is from genome assembly GCA_026129405.1 of bacterium. Taxonomy (NCBI): domain Bacteria; species bacterium. Next base: position 178,806 of record JAHCID010000008.1, on the reverse strand, counting down.
CGCGCCCGACGCGAAGCCGAACGGATCGGTGACCTCCTGGTCGGCCGGCGGCACGCCGAGGACGAGGTACTCGGGGACGGCGCCGTCCTCGAAGGTCGCGGCCCCGAAGCTGCTCGGGCGCGTCAGGGGCACGATCGAGCGCGCCTGGTCGACGCGGACCACCTGGCCGTCGAAGCCGAGCTCGCGGATCTGCGCCACGCCGCCCTGCATGTTGAGCGCCTGCCACGGCGGCAGCACCTGGAACGGGCGGATCGCGAGGAAGAGCTTCACCTGCTCGCGGGCCCCGCCGCGGCTGTCGATCCGGTAGCGCACGTAGAGCGTCGGCCACTCCGGCGGCCCCGACGCGAACGCCGTGAGCCGCAGGCGCAGGCCCTCGTGGCGCCACACGACGACCGGAAGCGCCCCACCCTCCTGCTCCTGCCAGATATCGGCGTCGTGCCAGGTGACGAGCCGGCCGCGCGTGTAGAGGAAGGGCTCGATCGAGAAGGCGCGGTCGATCTCGACCATGCCCTCCTCGTTGACCAGCGCCTCCTGCACGCCGCCGTCGACACCCACCACCGTCCAGTAGGTCTGCTTGCCGAGGAGGTACTTCGGATACAGCCCGGGCGGCGAATCGTAGGCGATCGCCGAGAAGAAGGCGTTCGGCGAGTCGGAGAACTCCACCGGCTTCACCGCGACGTTGGCGATGCCGAAGCCGCGGCCGCGGCTGCTGCGCTCGAGGTCGAGCCGGATCCAGCGCGCCTCGGTGTCGGGCATGTAGATCCAGGCGCGGTTGCCCTTGCCGGTGTCGGTGCGGAACGCCGGCGTCCAGGTCGCGCCGTCGTGCGACGTCTCGACCGTGTAGGCGACGGCGTAGTCGGTCGCGTCCCAGTCGATCACGAGGCCGCCCAGCTCGCGGTTGCGGCCGAAGTCGAGCGTCAGCGACGCGGTGGCGTCGTCGGGCGCGCTCTTCCAGGCGCTCGCCGGCATGCCGTCGACGACGTGCGCCGCGTCGAAGCCCGGTCGCGCGCTCGACGCGGTCACCTGCGGCGGCGCGGCGTCGGCGGCGATCGGCTCGCGCGCTTCGAGCACGACGTCGTCGAGCCAGAGCGTCCCCGGTCCCGGCTCGCCGCCGCTGACGGCGATCTCGATCGCCGCCACCTCGCGCGGCCCGCCGTCGGCGTCCGGGCCCCAGGCATGCGTCAGCCGCGAACGGCGGATGACCATGGCCTGCCAGGTGCGCGGGAAGGCGAAGCCCGGCATGCGCCGCCACCAGACGTTGCCGCGCCGATCGACGAGCTTGAACTCGAACGTGCCGCGCGGCGCCTGGCCGCGCAGGCGGAAGCGGAAGGCGAAGTTCTCGGGCAGCTCGCGGCCGACCTCGTGGCGCAGGATGACGAAGCCCGAGGCGTTCGCCAGATCGTAGTCGAGGCGCAGCGCCGTGCCCTCGTCGTCGCGCTCCCAGGTGAGCGCCGTCTTCGTGCCGGGCGACGCGGCGGCCGTCCAGCCGGCCGCGACGTCGAAGGTGTCGAGGACGACCGGCTCGGCGGCATGCGCCACGGGAGCCGGCCCGACCGCCAGGCCGAGCACCAGGGCCGAGATCCCGGCGATCAGTCCTCCAGCCCACCGTCCCACCCCTCTAGGCTCCAGCGCTCCCACGGACCAGGGCGCATGGTTCCATGCGCCCGCGAGCTGCACCAGAGCCGGGCCTGCGTCAGCCCGGCACCGGCAGCTGCGCACACGCCGGGGGCGCCGGCGTCTTCGGGGCCGCGGTGAAGCGGTCGACGGTGTCGTACTTCGCCGTGCTCGGCGGCTGGCCCTTCGTCCGGGCCGGGGCCTCGGCGCACAGCACGGTCGTCCCGCCGACCGCCAGGCGGACGGCGACGCGCCCCTGGCGCGGCTCGTCGAGCGAGTAGCCGAACGCGGCGCCGCCGCCCTTCACCGTCAGGCTGTCCGCCCGCAGGCTGACGCGCGTGACGGGATCGCCCTTGGCGCCGCGATAGCTGTAGGTCGGGTTCGCCGCCGAGCCGGCAACGCTCCAGCGGCCGGCGGCGAGCGGCATCGTCGCCACCTCGGCGCTGCCCGCCGCGCCGTAGACGACGAGGGTCGCGCCGTGGAGCGTCGGATCGCCGGCGCCGCCCCGCGCCGGCATGACGATGCGCTGCCCCGGCACGTCGCGCGCGGTCTTGGCGACGAAGGTCAGCTTGCGCTTGCCCGGAGACGGCGGCGTCGTGCGGTCCCGCAGCTCCAGCTTCGTCGTCTGGATGCGCGCGAAGGTGGGGCCACCCGGAAAGCTCGTCGCGTCCGTCGGCAGGGTGCCCGCGTCGAGCTCGTCGCGGTCGAGGACGCCGTCCTGGTCGCGGTCGATGCCGGCGCGGATGCCGCTGCCCGGCGGCACCGCGGTGAACGTCTGCGCCTGCCCGGCGACGGCGGCGAGCGCGACCAGCGCCGCCGTCGTGCGGGGCGCGTCGGCCGCGCGGTCGAAGACGAAGGAGCCGCCGCCGGCGTAGAGGCCGCCGCGCACCTCGCCGTCGACGACGCCCTTCACGACGACGTCGCAGGCGCCGGCGTCGGCACGGGCGAGGAGCAACGCCAGGCGGCCGGTCGTCCCGGCGTCGGGACCGGCGCCGACCGTCACCTGCTGCCCAACGACCGCGGCGAGGCCGGTGTCGAGGCTCAGGATGAACTGCTCGACGTTGCGGCGGTTGGTGTTGGGATCGGCGCCGAAGCTGAAGCGCGGCGCATTGAGGAACTGGAAGACGGTCGCCACGCCGCCGTTGTGCAGGAAGCCGACGCCGCGCACCTGGTCCCCGAAGACGACGCCCGGATTTCCCGGGCTCGGCGGCAGGCCGAACATGCCCACCTTCGCGTACGCGTTGCGCAGGTGCGGGATCTTGAAGTCCTGCGGCTCGCCGTCGTTCGCCGAGATGCGGCTCGTGCCGAGCGGCAGCGCGTGACAGAAGTTGCACGTCCGCGGCCCGTCCGAGAAGGCCGTCGTGTAGAAGTCGTGGCCGGCCTGCTGCGCCGGCGTGAGCGAGCCGTCGAGCGCGCGGATCGGGCTCGGCGGGTACTCGATCGACAGCACGAAGTCGGCGAAGGCCTGGAATTGCTGGTCGCTCAGCGCCGCGGCGCGGCCGAGCAACGTCTCGAAGGCCGGGTTGAACTGACGCAGCGCCTCCGCCACGTCGAAGGTATCGCTGCCGGGCACGCCCGCCCCGGTGCGATCGCCGCGCCAGTGCATCGCGCCGGCGACCGCGAGGCCGCGCAGGCTCTGCGTCGCCATCGGTCCCTTCATCGGATGGACGGGACGCGCCGTGATGCCGGGGACCATCGGGTTCTTGTTCGCCACGACCGGGCCGAAGGGGTCGCCGAGGTCCCAGGCCAGCGAGTCGAAGTCGCCGAAGACGTGGCAGCTCGCGCAGGCGTTGTCGCCGTGGGCGGACGTGGCGGCGGCGTCGTAGAGCAGGCGGCGGCCGCGCTTCGTCGACGCCGGCGACGGGTCGTACGGCAGCGCGAGGCGCGCCGTCTCCGCCCGCCGGCGCGGATCGCTCAGGTTGGTGACCACCGAGATGCCGTGGCCGATGCGGTTCATGACGAAGAGCCGGTCGCGGGCCGCGTCGAGCGCGAGCCCGCTCGGGCCGTCGCCGACCGGGATCAGCGTGCGCACGAGGGTACCGGCCTCGAGCGCCGCCGCGTCGACGGCGGCGACGGCGGCCGAGCCCAGCGCCGCGACGTAGAGGGTCGCGCCGTCGGGCGAGAAGGCCATGTCGGTCGGGAAGGCGAGGCTCTGCGCGATCTCGGCCGCCGGCCCCGGCGCGACGCCGTAGCTCACGTGCGGGTTCAGGTGCACCGGCGTCACGCTCTGCCCGGAGACGACGCTGATGCGGCTCTCGGTGAGATGGCCGCGCAGGATCGGCTCGAAGCGGACGGCGTTGCGCGCCTCGGTGTTCGAGACGAACAGCGTGCCCGTGGTCGGGCGCACGGCCATGTTGAAGAGGATCGTGCCGACGCCGCTGGTCGCCGTCTCGTTGCCGAGGGCCGCCGGCGGGTTCGCGCCGGCGGCGATGCGGAAGACGTCGTAGTCGGGCAGCGAGAACGCCAGCAGCGCGGCCCAGTCGCGGTCGAGCTCGTCGACCCAGCGCGCACCCTGGCGCTGCACGATGAGCCCGACCTCGGGCCAGCCGGGCGTCGCGCCCGGCGGCGGCGGCGGCAGGCCGCCGTTCGGCGAGACGACGCGCTGGAGCAGCGTCGTGGTGCGGTTGCCGGACTGGAACACGGCCGCATAGACCGTGCCGCCGTCGGGGCTGACCGCGAGCGCGCGCGGCGTGTCGCCGAAGAGCTGGATGATCGAGAGGGGGGTGCCGCCGAGGCCGGGGCCGGGATCGTCGGCGTCGAACGTCCACACGTCGGCGCGGCCGACGCCTTCGGTGGTGAGCTCCGGGTCGCCGGGCCGGTTCTGGCCGCGGTGCGCGGCGGTGATGAACGCGCGACCGCGGCCGGGGCCGGCGAAGACGACGTCGCGCGGCTCGTCGCCGACGAGCAGCGTGCGCCTCACGTGGGACCGGCCGACGTCGGCGGGATCGAGCTCGACGATGCTCACGCTGTCCGACAGCTGGTTCACCACCCACGCCTCGGTGCGCCCTGCCCCGTTCACGCGCGACGCCACCGCCACCGGCTCGAGGCCGACGGGCACCTCGGCCACCAGCGTCGCGCCGCCCGCCGTGAGGGCGTAGACGGCGAGGCGCGCGTCCGGCGTGTTGACGGCGAACAGCCACTCGCCGCCCGGGCTGATGGCGAGCGGGCGTACGTGGCCGGTCTCGAAGTTCGTGAAGCTGGCGGCGTGCCCGGCGCCGGCGCCCAGCACCAACGCGGCGCACGCTGCGACGACCCTGCGCATCATCCCGATGTCCCTCCGCGACGCGGTCGCCCCCGACGCGGGGGCTTCGCGGGCGGTGGAACCAGATCCGACGCGTCCCTGTCCACGACTTTGCGGTATCCCGCCGCCAATGGCCGGGAGGCGGCCCCGATCCGCCCCCCCGGACGCCGCCACCGGCGGGCCCCGACCGGGGCCTCGGCCGGTGCCGCACGACCGCCTCCTTCGAGGCTCAGCCCTTGACGCCCCCGCTCGTGATGCCCGCCACGTACCACCGCTGGAGCACCAGGAAGAGCGCCACCACCGGCACGACGGTGACGACCGCGCCGGCCATCACCAGCTCGGTGTCCTGCACGTGCTCGCCCACGAGGTTCGCGAGCGCTACCGGCAGCGTGTAGCGCGCCTCGTCGGCGAGCACGATGAGCGGCCACAGGAAGTCGTTCCACGAGCCCATGAAGGTGACGAGGCCGAGCGTCACGAGGATCGGCGCGCAGAGCGGCAGCGCCACGCGCGTGAAGACGCGCAGCTCGCCGGCGCCGTCGACGCGCGCGGCGTCGAGGACACCGTCCGGCAGCCCGGCCGCGTACTGGCGCACGAGAAAGATGCCGAAGACGCTGGCGAGGCTCGGGATCATCACGCCGATCCAGGTGTCGATCCAGCCGAGCGCGCGGAGCTGGAGGAAGAGCGGCAGCATCGCCACCTGCCCCGGCACGACGAGCGCGCCGAGGAGCAGCGCGAAGAGGCGGTCGCGGCCGCGGAACGGCAGCTTCGCGAAGGCGTAGCCGGCGAGCGTGTTGCACGCGAGGGCGACGACCGTCGTCGCGGCCGCGAGCCCGGCGCTGATCGCGAGATGCCGGCCCAGGTCGAGGCGCGCGAACAGCGCGCGGTAGTGCTCGAGCGTCGGCGCGCTCGGCCACAGGCGCAGCGGCACGGCCGTCGCCTCCCCCGCCGGCATGAACGACGCCGACACCATCCACAGGAGCGGCAGCATCGTCAGCGCCGCCGCCACTACGAGCACGGCATGCACGACGAGGGTCTCCATCCCGCGTCTCACGGGCGCCCTCCCCAGAGCCGCTGGAGCAGCAGCTGCGCCGCCGACAGGACGAGAATGATGGCGAACAGCACGAACGCCACCGCCGCGCCGTAGCCGAGGTTCCACCAGCGGAAGCCCTCTTCGTACATGAGGAGGACGACGCTCAGCGTGGCGTTCGCCGGCCCGCCCTGCGTCATCACGTAGGGCTCCGCGAAGAGCTGGAGGTAGCCGATCGTGGTGATGACGGCGACGAAGACGAAGGTCGGCGCGAGGAGCGGCAGTGTGACCGACCACAGCTCGCGCGCGCGGCCGGCGCCGTCGAGCCGCGCCGCCTCGGAGAGGCGCTCCGGAATGGCCTGGAGGCCGGCCAGGAAGACCAGCATGTTGAAGCCGAAGTTCTTCCACACCGCCAGCAGCGCGAGCGACGGCAGCGCCCAGCGCGGGTCGCCGAGCCAGTCGATCGGCTCGACGCCGGCGAGCGCGAGCAGCTGGTTCAGGAGGCCGGAGCGCGGGTGGTAGAGGTAGCGCCACACCACGGCGACGGCGACGAGCGTCGTCACCACCGGCAGGAAGAGCAGCGTGCGGAAGACCGCTCGCCCGCGCACGACGTGCGCATCGACGAGCAGGGCGGCCCCGAGCGAGACCAGGATCGACGCCGGCCCCGCCACCACGACGAAGAAGAGCGTGTTGCCGAGCGCGGTCGCGAAGCGTGGATCGTCCAGCAGGCGGCGGTAGTTGTCCCATCCGATCCAGCGCAGCCGGCGCGGGTCGGCGACGGTGTAGACGTCGAAGTCGGTGCCGGAGAGCAGCAGCGCGGCCAGCGTCGGCAGGAGGAAGAACACCAGCAGGAGGCCGAGCGCCGGCGCGACGAACCACCAGCCCGCGGCGACGCGCGCGGGCCGGCTCATCCGGGGACCGCTCCGCCGCCGGCCGCGGCGGCGGGCGCCGTGCCCGCGGTGCAGCGGTCGCCCAGCAGCCAGCGGCGCTTGGCGAGGATGGCGTCGACCTCGGCGTCGAGCCGCGCGGTCGCGGCGTCGACGTCGAGCGTGCCGCGGACCGCGGTGTCGGCCCACTGCATGATCTTGCCGGCGATGCGCTCCCACTCCGGGATCTTCGGCGTCGCGCGCACCGCTTCGAGCTGGGTGCGGAACGCGGCCACGCGCGGGTCGCCGGCGAGCGCGGCGTCGTCCCAGACCTCGCGCCGCGCCGGCAGGTCGCCCGTCAGCTCCCAGAGACGCCGCTGCTGCGCCGGCTCGGCGAGGAACGCGACCAGCTTCCACGCGGCCTCCGCGCGCGGCGTCCCGCGCACGACGGCGAGGCTCGCGCCGCCGGCGAGCGACGGCCCCGGCGGCGCGCCGGTGACCGCCGGCATCGGCATCGTGGTCCAGGCGTCGGCGAGCGCGGGCGGGAGACGCCGCGCCAGCTCGCCGAGGTTCCACGGCCCGGTCACGACGAAGGCGACGTCGCCGCGGGCGAAGTCCTCGTAGAGGTTCGCCGCCAGCGCCGCGCCGCCGAGCGGCGCGAGGCCGTCGCGGAAGAGGCGGACCCACGCCGTCAGCGCGGCGCGGAACGCCGGGCTGCGGAAGTCGCCGCGACAGTCGCCGTCGCGCAGCAGCGTGGCGCCGTGCCCGAAGGCGAGGATGACGAGCGGCTGCCACTCGGTGAGCGGCAGCAGGATCGCGTGCTGGCCGGGCCGCGCCCGCGCCTGCACCGCCTGCATGCCGGCCCGCCAGGCGTCCCACGTCCGCGGCGCCTCCGCCTCGCCGGCAGCCGCGAGGAGGTCGCGACGATAGAAGACGAGGCGCGTGTCGACGTACCACGGCACGCCCCAGGTGCGGCCGTCGACGACGTTCGGATCGAGGACGCCGGGAAAGAACGCGGCGCGCGCGGCGGCGTCGAGCCGATCGTCGAGCGGCTCCAGGGCGCCGAGCACGACCAGCTCCGGGATCCAGGTGTTGCCGACCTGCACGACGTCGGGCATCGCGCCGCCCACCCAGGCGGTGAGCAGCTTCTCGTGCGCCGCGCTCCACGGGATGCGCTGCACCGTCACACGCAGCCCGGGATGGCGCGCCGTGAACTCGGGCAGCAGGCGCTCGACCACCTCGCCCTCGCCGCCGAGCGCCCAGAACGTCAGGCGATCGGGGTCGTCGTGCGGGCGGCCGCAGCCGCTCGCGAGCACGCCGGCGCACCCGGCGAGCGCCGCGAGGACGATCGCGGCGGCCCGCCGTGCCCGCGCGGGCGTCACGACACGGCCGAGCCGGGCCGTCCCCAGAGTCCGGCCCGGACGCGATCCGGGATGGCCCAGACGCGCGCGTGCATCGCGTCGGTCGCGTCGGGGTCGCCGAGGAGGACGCGCTGCTCGGCGGCGCCGAGCGCGGCGGGCCCGTCGGCCACGGCACGCTCGACGAGCGCCGTGCGCGTCGCCTGCACCGCTTCGCCCCGGCGCCGTGGGCCGCGCAGCAGCGCCCGGTGGAGGGCGTTCGTGATCGGATCGACCATGGCGCGCACGAAGCCGTGCTGCTCGGCGCGCGGCAGCCACGAGCGCCGCTCCGCCGCCGCGGCCTGGAAGCGCTCGAGATCGCGCAGCTCCGCCGGCGGGTCCTGCTCCTCGGGGACGAGGAAGAGCTTCCAGCGCCGCAGGCGGTCGCCGAGCGAGACCCGGCTCAGCAGCACCGACAGCGGGATGGAGAGCAGCAGCGCGCCGACGATGGGCATCACCCACCAGAAGTACGACGGGTTGAGCCAGTAGAGCCCCGCGCCCCAGGCGCTCGCGACCAGCGTGTCGAGCCCGTGGTGCCGCAGCGCCTCGCCCCACCCCGTGTCGGCCTCCTCGCGCCCCGACGACTTCCAGCCGACGGTCCGCCCGATCACGTTCGTCAGCACGAAGCGGGTGTGGAAGGCCATGCGGATCGGCGCGAGCAGGCTCGACGTCAACACCTCGAGCACGACCGACAGCCCGAGGCGCAGGATGCCGCCGTAGGCCCGCGCCTCGCGCCGCTTCAGCCAGACGAGGAGGATCGCAAGGACCTTCGGCAGGAAGAGGAGCACGCCCGTCACCGCCATCAGCGACAGCGCCCAGTCCGGCCGCCAGATCGGCCATTCGGGAAACAGGCTCGGGCCGTGCGGGAAGTAGTTCGGCTCGTGCAGGACGTTGTCGATCGCCTCGACCGTCGAGAGGCTGAGGAATCCGAACCACAGCACCGCCGACACGTACGAGAAGACGCCGTTCAGGAAGAGCGCGCGGTGGGCGCCGAAGAGCCCCTCGGTGAAGAGCAGCCGCAGGTGCTGCAGGTTGCCCTGACACCAGCGCCGGTCGCGCTTCATCTCCTCGAGCAGCGTCGAGGGCACCTCCTCCCAGCTGCCGCCGAGGTCGTACGCCAGCCAGATGCTCCAGCCGGCGCGGCCCATGAGCGCCGCCTCGACGAAGTCGTGGCTCAGGATCTCGCCGCCGAGCGGCTCGCGGCCGGGCAGCCGCGGCAAGCCGCAGTGGGCCATGAACGGCGCCACGCGGATGATCGTGTTGTGCCCCCAATACTGGCCGTCGCCGAGCTGCCACCAGTGGAGGCCGGCGGTGAACATCGGCCCGTAGACGTGGCTCGAGAACTGCTGGATGCGCGCGAACAGCGAGCGGCGATTCACCGCCGCGGCCGAGGTCTGGATCATCCCCACGTGGGGATGGCTCTCCATCAGCCCGACGAGGCGCGCGATGGTCGTGCCCGACATGAGGCTGTCGGCGTCGAGGGTCACCATGTAGCGGTAGGACGAGCCCCAGCGCCGGCAGAAGTCGGCGACGTTGCCGCTCTTGCGCTCGATGCGCACGCGCCGCCGGCGATAGAAGATGCGACCGAAGGCCGACGCCTCGCGGCACCACTGGAACCAGGCCGTCTCCTCGCCGACGATCGCGTCGGGATCGTTCGAGTCGCTGAGGACGTAGAGGTGGAAGCGGTCCTGCACGCCGGCGCGCGCGAGCGACTCCCAGATCGCGCGCAGGCCGGCGAAGACGCGGTCCACCGGCTCGTTCGCGATCGGCATGACGATCGCGGTCGGCACCGGGCCGGGATCCGGCAGCGGCGGCTCGTCCTCGCCGCCCGCCTCGCCGCGCGCGAGCCCCGTGATCGCATAGCGGTCGCGCCCGCGCAGCAGCGTCCAGAAGCCGAAGAGCGCGGTCCAGAAGCCGACCGAGACCCAGCCGAACAGCACGCCGAAGAACGCGACGATCGCGACCTCGAGCCAGGTGCGCCCCTGGTGCGGCAGCACGTCCACCATGAAGGCGCTCGCGATCGTCGTCGGCACCAGCACGAGCAGGACGAGCAGCAGGCGGCGCACGTGTGCGACGCGCGTCCAGCGCAGCGAGCGCCGCAGGCGGCGCAGCGGGCTGCCGTAGAGGACGGGCTCGGCGTCGCCGCGGCGCCGCGCGCGCCGGCCGAAGAGCCGGCCGAACAGATGCCGCTCGAGGCGCTGGTAGCCCATGTGGGCCCGGCGCAGCGGCGGCGTCGCCGGCACCAGCGCGGCGAGCGGAGCGGTGGCGGCGTCGGCGCGGCCGAGGCCTAGGCCGAGACGCCAGCGCAGGAACGCGTCGCCGCCGACGCCGCTGCCGGCGAGACGCCGCCGCACGACGTCGAGCGTCGCCGCGATCGCGTCGCGCCCTTCGACCCACGGCTCGGCCGAGGCCTGCTCGACGGCGGCGTGGGCGAGGTCGTAGCGGTCGGGCTCGGTGACGCCGAGCGCGGTCAGGTACTCCGTCGCGCGATCGAGGGCGTCGCGCCAGTTCTGCACCAGGCGCGGGTCGCGCGCGGCCCGACCGACCGCCGGCTGATGATCCGCCATGCTCAGGGCACGATAGCGTAGGACCAGGTCTCCGTGAGCACCTCGTCGCCGCGCTGGAGATACGCGCGCAGCTCGATCGGATCGCGGGTCTTCGGCACGAGCTGGAAGCTGAGACGCCGGCCCTTCACGTAGGGGTTCGGCACCAGGTACTGATCGCGGATCTCGGCCACCGCGTCGCCGCCGTTCACCGCCACGATCGCGTTCAGCACCTCGTCGGGCGGCAGCTCGCCGAGCTGGCCGCCGGCGAAGTCGATGACGACGCGCTGGCCGCCGTCGAGCGTGCCCGCGTCGCGCCGGGTGGCGATCGCGCGGCCGCCCGGGGGCCGCGTCGGGTCCTCGCCGTACCACCACTGGGTGTAGCCGTAGCTGATCGGCGAGCCGGGCGTGGCCGGCTTGTCGGCCACCCAGAACGCCACGACGTTGTCGTTCGTGTCGTTCTCGGTGGGGATCTCGATCAGCTCGACGCGCCCCGGTCCCCAATCGCCCCACGGCTCCTGCCAGAGGCTCGGCCGATGGTCCTGCCCCGTCTCCAGGTCCTGGTAGTGATCGAAGTCACGGTCGCGTTGGAGGAGGCCGAAGCCCGCCAGCGAAGGCGCCCCGAGCGAGCTCACCTGGAGGCGGGACGGGTTGTCGACGGGCCGCCACAGCCACTCGCCGTTGCCGAGGTGCATGAGGAGGCCGTCCGAGTCGTGCACCTCGGGGCGGAAGTCGAGGAAGTGCCGCGTCGTGTTCTCGCCGTGGAAGAACATGCTGGTGGTGGCGGCGATGCCGAGCTTCTTCACCTCGGCACGCAGGTAGAGCCGGCACTCGACGTCGACGCGCGTGGCGTCGCCCGGGGTGACGACGAAGCGATAGGCGCCGGTGACACGCGGGCTGTCGAGCAGCGCGTAGATCGTCGCACCGGTCGCCTTCGCGCCCGGCTGCACCAGCCAGAATTCGCGGAAGAACGGGAACTCCTCGCCCCACGATTCGGCGGTATCGATGGCGAGCCCGCGCGCCGAGAGCCCGAACACCTCGTTGCGGCCGAGCGCCCGGAAGTAGGAGGCGCCGAGGAACACGATGACCTCGTCGCGATAGTCCTTCTTCTTGATCGGGAAGTGCAGGCGGAAGCCGGCGAAGCCGAGGTCGTGCGGCACCCGGTTCGCGAACGTGTTGCGGCCGTAGTCGAAGAGGTTCGGCGAGAACGCGACTGGCGTCACCGTGCGGCCGTCGACGAGGTTGATCCGCACCGGCCGGTCGTAGAACAGCCCGGGGTGGAACAGCTGCACCAGGAACGGCGACTTCGTGTCGGCCCACAGCGTCCGGTCGGCCTTGAAGCGGATGTCGCGCCACTGGTCGTAGCTGATCTCGCGCAGCCATTCGGGAATCTTCTCGCGCGGCTCCGCGTACGCCTTCGTGGCGAGCGCCCGCGCCTGCTTGGCCACGAAGGCGAGATCGACGGCGGGCGCCTCCACGGAGGCCTGGGCGTCGGGCCTCTTCTTGCCCGCCTCACGGACCGGCTTCGCGCCGGCGGGCTTGCCGCTGCCCGGCTTCGCGGGTGCCGCTTTCTTGGCCGGAGGAGCGGGCGCCGGGACCGGCGCCGCGTCCTCGGCGGCGGTCCCGGCGGGCACGCCGCACGCGATCGCGAGCACGGCGGCGCAGCGGAGCGTGGCACGAGCGAGCCTTCGAATGCGTGTCTCCACGGGAGCCGGCAGTCGGCCCAGCTTTCATACGCCACTACGGGCGTCAAGCCACGCGGCGCATATCCGTCTCGTTTTCACGAGGTTGCGACCACGCTCGGGTGGCGGCCGGGAGCTCGCCCGCGCGCGCGCCGGGCGACGGGAAGCCGCCCGCGTGCGGCGTGTCGTCGTCGCGCGCTGCCGGCAGCGCGGACGGAACCCGCGCCGGCCCGCGCGCCGGTGGCCCCGGCATCGTCGCGCGGGCTAGAGCGCGCAGCATGGACGACTCGACGCCCTTCGCCACCCGCTACGGACCCGTCGCCCTCGTCGCCGGCGCCGCCGTCGGCCTGGGCGCGGCCTGGGCCGACGCCCTCGCCGCGCGCGGCCTCGACCTCGTGCTGATCGATCGCGACGCCGCGCCGCTCGCCCGCACCGCCGACGCGATGCGCGCCGCGCATCGGGTGACGATCGACACGGCGACGCTCGACCTCGGCCGCCCGGACCTGCTCGCCGCGCTCGCCCCGGTCGTGGACGGCCGGGCGATCGGGCTCGTGGTCTGCAACGCCGCGCTCGGCACCGTCGCGCCCTTCCTCGATCTGGCGCCGGAGCACCTCGACGCCATGCTCGCGGTCAACTGCCGCGGGCCGCTGTTGCTCGCGCACGCGTTCGCCCCCGGGATGGTCGCGCGCGGCCGCGGCGGCATCGTCGTGATGTCCTCGCTGTCGGCCAACGTCGGCTCGGCGCAGCTGTCCGTGTACGCCGCGTCGAAGGCATTCGACCTCGTCTTCGCCGACGCGCTGTGGGCCGAGCTGCGCCCGCACGGCGTCGACGTGCTCGCCGTGCAGCCGGGCTCGACACGCACGCCGGACTGGCTCTCGTCGCAGCCGGCCGACGCCGCGGGCGCCGGCGTGCCGGTGATGGAGCCGGCGGCGGTCGTCGCCGAGGCGCTCGACGCGCTCGGCCGCGAGCCGCTCCTCGTCCCCGGCGAGATGAACCGCCAGGGCGCCGCCCTGCTGGCCGGGATGCCGCGTCGCCAGGCCATCTTGCTGCTGAGCGGCATCACCGGCGGGCTCGTGCCGAACTACCGCCGCCCTTGACTCCGTCGCCCCCGCCGGGCGACGCACGGACATGGCACTCCTGGATCGTTTCCGCATGACGGATCGGGTGGCGATCGTGACCGGCGCCGGGCGCGGCATCGGCCAGGGCATCGCGCTCGCGTTCGCCGAAATGGGCGCCCACGTCGTCTGTGCGGCGCGCACCGAGGCGCAGATCGAGAAGACCGCCGAGGGCGTCCGCGCGTTCGGCGGGCGCGCGCTGCCCGTGCCGTGCGACGTCACCGACGCCGCCCAGCTCGACGCCCTGGTCGCCCGCACGATGGCGGAGTTCGGCCGTATCGACCTCCTCGTCAACAACGCCGGCGGCTATCCGCCGATGGCCTTCCTCGACACCGACCTCCCGTCCTGGGAGTGGTGCGTGAAGTTCAACCTGACGTCGGCCTTCGTCCTGACGCGGGCGTGCGTGCCGCACATGCTCGCGGGTGACGGCGGCGTCGTGCTGAACATCTCGTCCGCCGCGGGGCGCATCGTCCGCAAGGGCTTCGTCGCCTACGGCACGGTGAAAGCGGCACTCTCGTTCATGACCCGCCAGATCGCCGCCGACCTCGCGCCGCGCGTGCGCGTCAACGCGCTGTCGGTGGGCGCCGTCGATACCTCGGCCCTGCGGCCGCTGCTCACCCCCGAGCTACGCCGGGAGATGGAGTCGATGACGCCGCTGCGGCGCATCGGCACCGTCGAGGACATCGCCCTGGCGGCGCTCTGGCTCTGCTCGCCGGCCGGCGGCTGGGTCACCGGCAAGGTGGTCGAGGTCGATGGCGGCACCGAGTCGACCAACTGGCCGTTCGACTGATCGGCGGCGGAAAGCCGCCGATCGGTCGTCGGGCGTCCTCGGCGGCGGCGACCGCCGAGCAGCTCTGCGATCCGCTCAGCGGACGAGCGGATCGGGCAGGATCATGGGCAGGGTCGCCCGCGTGCTGATCTTCACCTTGTCGAGCCGGATGGCGTCCGGCGCGAAGGCCGGGCGCACGATCCCGGGCGTCGTGACGATGCGGAAGTCGCCGTTCGGGTACGTCTGGTTGAGCGTCGTGCGCGCGACGTAGATCTTCTTTGCCGCCGGGCTGCGCGTGGTCGCGTACGACTCGAGGTGGATGTAGCCCGACTTCACGTTGGCGTCGGTGAGCGTGAGATCGCAGTCGCAGAGGATGTCGAAGTAGGCGTGGTTCGGCCCCTTCATCGTGAGGCCGGGCGCGATGCTCATGGCCTCCGCGGCGCGCAGCGAGATCGAGTTGTAGCCCCCCGCGAGCGAGAAGGCCGCCGCCTTGCCGACGACGAGCGCGCCGTCGGCGTTCAGGATGACGCTCGAGAACTCGCCCTTGGTCGAGAACTTCGTGTTGTCGCCGACGAGGACGTCGCCGCGCTCGTAGGTCTGGAACACCACGTCGCCGTTGCCGGCGACGACGACCTTCGGCGCGATCGTGATGTCGCCGCCCAACGTCGCGAACGACACGTAGGTGTCGCGCTTCGTCGCCGTGATGTTGGCGTCGATCCGGACGTTGCCGCTCAAGATGAACAGGTTGGTCTCGTTGCTGAACGAGAACGGCCGCTGCACCACGAGTCCGACCGGACGGCCGCTCGGCTTGTAGCCCGGCTGCGCCTGGTAGGCGTTGAAGCCGTAGGCGCCCTTGCCCGTGAAGTCCTCGAGCGGCAGGTCACCGTTGCTCCAGACGCCGTTGTTGTCGACGTCGATGAAACCGGCCGGCGTGGTCGGTGCCGGCGCCTTCGCCTTCTTGGCGAGGGCCTCTCCCCCGATGAAAACGCTCGCCGCCATGGCGAGCAACAGCGCGTACTTCACCCCTTCGGTCCTCCTCCGTGTCGGAGCGCGGCACACCGCAACAGGGCCGCGCAACGGGCCGCGTCGTGCGACCCTGGGTTCAATCGCACACCCTGCCCGACGAGGGCGTACTGTGAAAGACCCTTTGTTGCCGAAGCGGGCGGCATACGGCGTGCGCGAGCGCCATACCTCTACGCAGTCGAGCGAAAGCCGGCAAAGGCATTGCCGGGCCGGATGAGGCCTGCCGGAACCAGCATCCGATCGCCGATCGCGAGCGTCTCGAGCAGGGCCGCGAGGCCGGGGATACGCGGCGCCGGGACCGGCCGGCCGAGGGCACGGCAGATGCTGCGATGGACCGCATCCAGCGCCCGCAGGAGCGGCGGTGGAGGCGGCAGGGTCACCCCGTCGAGCGGCCGCGCGCGCATGAGCGGGACGGTGAGCGCCCCGGCCCAGCGCACGAAGTCCTGGCGCAGGAACCGGCCGAAGACCGGCAGGATCTCGTCCGAGCGAACCCCGCAGAACGGGCTGAGATCGCTGGCGTCGAGGAAGCGCAGCCCGGGCCGCCGGCCCGGCTGCGAGGCCAGGTTGCGGTCGTAGAGCACCTCGAAGGCGCGGCGTTTCTCGGGCGCGAACGCGAAGCGCGGCTCGCCGACCCAATCCTCGAGGAAGCACCAGCCGCCCGGCTGCAGCCCGCGCGCGATCTCGGCCGCGAGGTGCTCGAGGTTCGTGACGTGGTGGATGGACGCGCGCGACAGCACGAGGTCGTAGGTGCCCACGTCGAGGGTGAGGAAATTGAGATCGGCCGTCCGTACGGCGACGCGGCCGGGGAAGCGCGCGCCCAGCTGCGCCATCCGGCGCACGAGCGGCCCCTCGCTGAGATCGACGAAGGTCAGGTGCAGGTCGGGGTTCGTCGCCAGGATCTCGGCCTCCAGGCCGAGACCGCTCGTCCCCAGCATGAGCCCGCGCCGGAACCTGCCGTAGCGCGCGATCGTGCGATGCCAGGGGACGCGCGGGTCGCCCGTGTACTGCTCGTTGGTGTAGCGGTCGACCGGGCCGGGCTGCTGCCGGGCCTCGATCGTCTCGAGGCCGTAGGGGTGCGCCGCGCGCCAGAACGCCGCCTCCGCGGCCGCCAGCCGGAGGTATTCTGGATCGTCGGGCCGAACGCGGAGCAGGCTCTCGGACACGGGCGCGGGGTAGCGGACGCCGGCGCCGGGGGTCAAACCGGCGCGTCCGGCACCACGTCGAGGGCGACGGTGCAGAGGCGCGCCAGCTCGGGACGGAGCGCGTCGTCGGACCGTTCGAGCCCGTGCACGTGGCCGACGAGGAACGCCACCACGCGGGCATACCAGGGATGCGCCCGCACCAGCCGCAGCGTCGCCTCGGCGCCCTCGGCGCCGGTGGCGTCGCGCGCCCGGGCATGGACATGCCGCCCGCCGACGCGAGCGGTGACGTCCGAGGTGTGCAGCGCGTTCTGCACCCAATCGGCTCGCGCGCCGTACGCCGGCTGCACGTAGTAGACGTCGCGACCCGGATCGTGGTGCAGGACGTCGAGCACGACCGTGTGCCGCCGCCCCGTGCGGCGACCCACCGTCTCCAGCACGATCCAGGGGACGCCCGTCAGCCGGGCGACGAGCCGATCGATGCCGAGCGGCGCGAGGTGGAGCGGCAGGCGATGGACGAAACGGCGCAGCGGATCGGGTCCGGCCACGACCTCCGCGTACCGCGTCGCGCGATTCCCTGCGACCCCGCCCGCCGCTGGCGACCCCCCGCGCGGATCGCTACGCTGCGCGCATCGTGGCCGACGGCAGTCCCGGACGGACGCAGACGCTGCGGCAGGCGCTCCTGGCGCTGCTGCGGCAGGGCCCCCGCACCACCTTCGACCTCTCGCGGCTCGCCCGCCTGCGCGAGAAGGACGTCGCGACCCACCTGGAGCACGTCGCGCGCTCCCTGCGGCACGCCGACGAGCGTCTCGTCGTGACGCCCGCGGTCTGCCGCGGCTGTGGCTTCGTGTTCCGTGACCGGCGCCGGCTGACGCGCCCGAGCGGCTGCCCGCGCTGCCGCGCGGAGACGGTCGAGGCGCCGCGCTTCCACGTCGAGCCGGTGCGCCGACGGTCGACGGCGACCAGCGGCGGCGGTGGGCTCGGCTGACACGCGCGGGCGCGTGCCCGCGCTGTGCCTCGTGCTCTTCGCGGTCGTCTGGATCGCGTGCGCGATCGCCCCCCGCTACCGCGCCGACTGGGCGATCGAGAACCTGCCGACGGCGGTCCTGCTGCCGCTCGTCCTCGTCGCGCATCGGCGCGTCGGCTTCTCGGATCGCGCCTGGGTGCAGGGAACGCTCTTCCTCGTCCTGCACACGATCGGCAGTCACTACACGTACTCCGAGGTACCGATCGGCGACTGGGTGCGCGACGGCCTCGGTCTCGGACGCAACCACTACGACCGCTGGGTCCATTTCGCGTTCGGGCTCCTGCTGCTGCGGCCGATCCGCGAGATCGGCTTCCGCGGCCGCGAGCTCGACCGGGCGACGACGCTCTTCTTCTGCGTCGCTGTCGTGGCCTGGTGGAGCGTCGTCTACGAGCTGGTCGAGTGGCTGGTCGCGAGCGTCGCCGATCCCCAGGCGGGAACCGCCTACCTCGGCACCCAGGGCGACGAGTGGGACGCGCAGAAGGACATGGGCCTCGCCGTCCTCGGCGCGATGCTGGCCGCCATCCCCGAGTGGTGGGCGCCGGTGCCGAAGCGCGCCTGACGCCGACGCCGCTCGCCGGCCCGAGCACGGGGCCCGGGACGGCTTGCGCCCTCGGCGCGTTCCGCGCACAAGACGCCCGAGCCATGTCCCCCGGATCGCTGCCCGTGGCCGCCGCCCTCGGCGTCTGGATCGGCGCGGGCCTCTACGTCCACTTCCGGGGCCGCGAGCGGCTCGCGTTCATGCGCCAGCTCGCCGACCACTCGACGCTGCTGGCGCCCTACAACGCCTTCGTCTATGCCACCTCGGCGGTGCCGCGCTCGCCGCGGCTCGCCCTCGCCGACTTCCCGGAGCTGCGCATCCTCTCCGGCGCCTGGGAGACGATCCGCGACGAGGGCCTGGCGCTCTACGAGGCCGGCCACGTGCACGTCGCCGAGCGGCACAACGATCTCGCCTTCAACTCGTTCTACAAGCGCGACTGGCGGCGCTTCTACCTCAAGTGGTACGGCCGCCCGCTGCCGTCCGCCCAGCGGCTGTGCCCGCAGACGGTCGCGCTGCTGCGCGCGACGCCGAGCGTCCACGCCGCGATGTTCACGGTGCTCGCTCCGCACAGCCACCTCGTGCGCCATCGCGATCCGTTCGCCGGCGCGGTGCGCTTCCACCTCGGCCTGCGGACGCCCAACTCCGACGCCTGCCGCATCTTCATCGACGGCGAGCCGTACGTCTGGCGCGACGGCGAGGCGGTGGTCTTCGACGAGACCTACATCCATCGCGCCGAGAACACGACCGACCTCCCCCGCCTGATCCTCTTCTGCGACGTCGAGCGCCCGCTGCGCGGCCGGGTCGCGACCGCGATCAACCGCTTCGCGATCCATCGGGTGATGCGCCTCACCGCGACGGCGAACGTCGACGGCGAGCCGGTCGGCCTCGCCAACCGCGTCTTCGAGCGGCTCTACCGCGTGCGGCTCGTCATGAAGACGCTGCGCAAGCGCAACCGACGTGCATACTACGCCCTCAGCTGGGGCACGAAGCTCGGCGTCGCCGCGCTGCTCGTCTGGCTCGCGCTGCGCTGACGGCGTGGCGGCCGCAGGACTCGCGACCTGCCGAGCACCGGGCGCAGGCTCGCGCTCGCATGGATGCGCCCGCCTCGCCACCGCCGAGCCGGTGGTCGAGGTCACGATCGAGCAGCGCGTCCCAACGTCGTCGCGGCGGATTGATCCGCCCGCGCGAGCGCGCTACGCCGCCGGGCATGGCACGACTCTGTGAAGGACGCATCGTCATCGTCACCGGCGCGGGCCGCGGCATCGGCCGCGAGCACGCCCTCATGCTGGCCGCGCACGGCGCGAAGGTGGTCGTGAACGACCTCGGCGGTGCGCGCGACGGCTCGGGCGCGTCGGCCGGCCCCGCCGAGGAGGTGGTGGCCGAGATCCGCAAGGCCGGCGGCGAAGCCGTCGTGAACGCCGACGACGTCGGCGATTTCGCCGGCGCGGAGAAGATGGTCCGCCAGGCCGTCGACACCTTCGGCGGGCTCGACGTCGTCGTGAACAACGCCGGCATCCTGCGCGATCGGATGCTCGTCAACATGGCCGAGGCCGAGTGGGACGCCGTCATCAAGGTGCACCTGAAGGGCACGTTCGGCCCCGCGCACTTCGCCGCCGCCTACTGGCGCGACCAGGCGAAGCGGCTCGGGCGCGGCGTCGACGCGCGCCTCATCAACACGACGTCGGTCTCGGGCATCTACGGCAACGCCGGGCAGACGAACTACGGCGCGGCGAAGGCCGGCATCGCCGCGTTCACGATCATCGCCGCGCGCGAGCTGCGCCGCTACGGCGTCACCGTGAACGGCGTCGCACCCGGCGCGCTGACCCGCATGACCGAGGACCTCGGCATGGGCGCCGCCGGCGAGGAGGACAAGGCGGCGATGTCGCCGCGCTGGATCGCGCCCATCGTCACGTGGCTCGCGAGCACCGAGTCGCGCGACGTCACCGGGCGCATCTTCGAGGCGTCGGGGCGCGTGCTGGCGGTCGCCGAGGGCTGGCACCGCGGACCGACGGTGGCACCGCTCGACGACCCGACGGCGCTCGGCCCGGTGGTCGGCGACCTCGTGCGGCGCGCCCGCCGCAACGCGGGCATGGACGGCCAGGACCTCGACTGAGGCGGCGGCGCTGCCTCACGCCCGGAGCAGCGGCAGCGCCGCGGCGGCGAGCCCGTCGGCCCACGCGGCGTCGCCGCGTGCCGACGGGTGGAAGCCGTCGGGCGCGAAGACCTCGGGCGTGAGCGGCGGGAGCGCGGGCGCCACCGCCAGCCCGCGCTCCCGCGCGAGCGCCCGGGTGGCGGCATCGAACGCCGCCGCGCGCAGGCCGAGGAAGGCGCGCAGCGGCTGCGGGAGCACGCGAACGCGCCGAGCGGCGGCAGCGGCGAGACCACCGTCGGACACGGCCCGCCCAGGGCGGCGCACGCGGCGTCGGCCAGCGCGGCCAGGTCGGCACGCCACTGCGCCGCCGTGCCGAGCCGGAGGACGTCGTTCACGCCGAGCACCAGCACGAGGACGTCGGCCGCGAGCCCGTCGAGCCGCGGCACCAGCTCGGCCCGCGCGCGGCGCGCCGTCGCCCCGCTGCGCCCCACGGCATGCCACCGCACCGGGCGCGCGGTCCGCGTCGCGAGCCGTGTCGCGAGGCAGGCGCCGATGCCGTCGGCGTAGCGCGACGCTCCGACCCCGGCCACGGTCGACTCGCCGAGGAGCACGATCCGCAGCGGCAGCCCGGTGCCGGCGAGCGTGCCGTGCGGGTCGCCGTCGGCTTCGGGCAGGCGCAGCGTGCGCCACCGCACCCAGACGGCCTGGGGGACGAGGACCGGCAGGCCCGCGACCAACGCGACCGTCGGCAGATCCAGCACCCGTCCGGTCTGCGACGCGGCCGCGGTTGGATCAACCCGGCTGCCCGGGCTACACACCGCCGGCCGGCCCGGCCGGCAGAGGAGGGACAATTCGTGCAGACGCTCCGAGGCAAGCGCGTGCTCGTGACCGGCGCCGCGTCCGGCATCGGCCGCCGGCTCGCCGAGCGCATCGCGCGCGACGGCGCCGAGCTCGTGCTGGTCGATCTGAACGGCCCGCGCCTGTTCGAAGCGGCCGAGGCGCTGCGTGCCGGCGGCACGACGGTGCAGAGCTACGAGGTCGACCTCACCGACCCGTCGCGCATCCAGGGCCTGCGCGAGGCGGTCCTGCGCGACGGCGGCCCGCTCGACGTGCTCGTCAACAACGCGGGCGTCGTCTTCGGCGGCGCATTCCTCGACGTGCCCGTCGAGCGCCACCTCGCGACCTATCGCGTGAACACGATCGGCCTCGTCGCCATGACGCACGCGTTCCTGCCCGACCTCCTCGCCCGTCCCGAGGCGCACGTCGTCAACCTCGCCAGCGCGTCGGGCTACATCGCCCTGCCCTTCGGCGCGACCTACGCGTCGAGCAAATGGGCGGTGATCGGCTTCTCGGAGTCGCTGGCGCTCGAGCTGGAGCTACAGGGACACCGCAACGTGCACGTGACGACGGTGTGCCCGAGCTACGTCACCACGGGTCTCTTCGACGGCGCGCGCGCGCCGTTCATGACCCGGCTCCTGACGCCCGACCGCGTCGCCGAGCGGACCGTTCGCGGCATCCTCGCGAACAAGCCCGTGGTGCGCATGCCGTGGCTCGTGCGCGTGACGCCCGCGATGAAGGGCCTGCTGCCGATCCGCGCGTTCAACCGCGTCGCCGGCTGGCTCGGCGTCAACACCAGCATGGTGCAGTGGAAGGGCCGGCCGCCGGCGTGAGTCAGCCGGTCGCGGCGCGCGGCGGCTCGGGAGCGACCACTTCGGCGCCCGCCGCGCCGGCCCCCGCCCCGACGCGCCCCTTCCACACCGCGCCGCGGCCCGTCCAATGCCGGCGCGCGGAGTCGAACGTCATGGCGGCGTAGAGGACGCCGGCGAGCGGCAGCGCCAGCGCCAGGAGCGGCGAGCGCCCGTACAGCGCGAGCGTGGGCAGGAACGTCGCCGCCATCGCCAGCCACGCCGCCGCGCCGGCGGTCGCCGCCACCGCACTGCCGTGCAGCGGCCACGCGAGCAGCGCGAGCGGCGGCACGAGGTAGACGAGCGCGAGGCCGAGGATGGTGCCGGCGAGGATCACCGGCGAGTAGCCGAGCTGCGTATACGCGCTGCGCGCCACCATGTGCCAAACGTCGCCGAGGCCGACGTACGGCCGGACGCTGTGCTCGCTCGTCGTGACCCCGAGCCACACGCGCCCCACCCGCTTCAGAGCCGCGCCGAGCGCGCAATCGTCGATGACGGCGCCGCGCAGCTGGGCGATGCCGCCGATGCGGCCGAGCGTGGGCGCGTGGACGAGCATGCAGCCGCCGGCCGCCGCCGCGGTGCGCGCGTGCGGGTCGTTCACCCAGCGGAACGGATAGAGCTTCTGGAAGAAGTAGACGAAGGCCGGCACGAGCAGCCGCTCCCAGCCGCGCGCGCAGTGGAGGCGCACCATCAGCGACACGAGGGCGAGGCCGCGCGCCTCGGCGCGCTGGACCAGGCGGCGGACGTTGCCGCGCGAGTGCACCACGTCGGCGTCGGTGAGGAGGAGATAGTCGGGTGCGACCGCCATCTGCATCGCGGCCCGCACGCCGGTCTGCACCGCCCACATCTTCCCCACCCACCCCGCCGGGCGCGGCGGCGTGCGCACGATCGTCAGGCGGTCCGAGCCCGCGGCGGCGGCGTGCGCGACGTCGCCGGTGCCGTCGCGGCTCTCGTCGTCGACGAGGACGACGCGGAACGGGCCGGGATAGTCCTGTGCCGCCAGCGACGCGACCACGCGGGCGATGACGTCGGCCTCGTCGCGCGCCGGTACGACGGCCGTCACCGACGGCCAGGCCGCCGGATCGGGATCGTCGCCGTCGAGCCGCTGGTCGCCGAGCCAGAAGCCGCCCTGACCGAGCACGAGCCACGCCCACGCCGCGAGCGAGGCGAGCGCGACGGCGGCGACGAGGCTCACGCGCCGCCCCGGATGATGCCGGTGATGCCGCGCGCCCGCGCCCACTCGGCGCCGAGCTGCTCGCTGCGGCCGACGGCGAGCGCTTCGTTGGCCGCGGCGAAGAGCACGGTCTCCTCGCGGCCGAGGTGCTTGCGCGTCAGCTCGACGAGCTCGCGTACGCCGGCGCGCAGCGCAGGCAGCTCGCGCTGCGCGAACATCGCCTTCACGACGCGGTCCATCTCCTGGTGCTCCTCGCGCAGGCAGTGGAGCGGCCCCGTCGTGCCGAGGCCGAGCTCGCGCTCGAGCGGCGCGAACAGCGTCGCCTCCTCGATGCGGGCGTGGCCGAGGAGCGCGATCGCCATCGGCGCCGCCGCGGCCCGCAGCTCGACCAGCGTCGTACAGTGCCCGACGGCGTCGTCGAGCTGCTCGACCAGGAAGTGGAAGACTCCGTGCTCGCCCGTGAGGACGTCGACCACGCGCATGGTCGCCCCTCCTAGCAGCCGCCACCCGGCGACGCACTCCGGACCGGGGCAGGAAGCCGGCCGACACGACTTGCAGCCGTACGCGCGGGCGACTACAGCCGCCACCCGGCCCCACATGCCCACCACCCTGCTGCGCACGACGCTGCTCGCACTCGCCGTCGGCGCGGTCGTGGGCTACGGGCTCGGCGTCCAGCAGGGCGACGCCAACGCGTACGCCACGCTCGACCTCGCGCACACGGGCGCGGCGCTCGTCTGGGACGCAGCTCGCGCCGGCGCGCTGCTCGGCGGGCTCGGAGGCGCGTCGGCCGCCAGCCTGCTCGCCGCGCTCCGCGCGCGGGATTCCGCCGCGCCGCGGGCGCCGCCGGCGCCGCCGCCGCGGGCGTGCTCCTCTTCAGCGCACGACGCGGCCATGCTCGGGCCCGCCCTGCATGCCTCGCGTCTCTTCCGCGATCCCACCGCCTGGGTCGGCCTCGGGCTCGTCGTCGCGCTGCTCGCCGAGCCGTGGCGGGCGCGTGTCGGCGCGCGCGGCCTCGTCGCGGCGACGCTCGTGGCGCTGGCGCCGCTCGCGAGCGCGCGCATCGAGCTCGCACGCACGGCGCCCGCTCCGACCCCGCGCCGCCCGAACGTCATCGTCGTCCTCCTCGACGCCCTGCGCGCCGACCACCTCACGGCCTACGGCTACACGCGCGACACCGCGCCGTTCGTCGACGCGCTCGCGGCCGACGGCGTGCTCTTCGAGCGCGCGTTCTCCCCCGCGAACACGACCCGCATGTCGGTGCCGTCGTTCCTCGGCTCGGTGCACGCGGCCACCCATGGCATCCGCGGGCGCGGCGATCAGGCGCCGCCCGCGCTGCTCCTCCTGCCCGAGGTCCTGCGCAACGCCGGATACCAAACCGCGGCGTGGATGCCGAACCCGTCGCTCGAGCAGCGCTACCGCTTCTACTACGGCTTCGACGCGTACTACGACGGCGACCGCATCCTGCCGCACGCCGAGGACGAGAGCCGGCCGGCCCACGAGCGCTGGGAGACGGCACGGGCGATCCAGGGCTCGGCGCTCGCCTGGGTGCAGGTCCGCGACCGCGACCGCCCCGTCTTCCTCTACCTCCACTACCGCCAGATCCACGGGCCCTACGCGCCGCCGCCACCCTACGACACGCGCTACGCGCCACCCGAGCCCGCGCGGCCGTTCCCCCGCGGCATCTTCCGCCAGCCCGACTACGGGTACCTCCGGCTGCCGCACCACCGCAACGACGTCGGCTACTACGTCGCGCAGTACGACGGCGCCATCCGCTACACGAGCGACCAGCTGACGGCGTTCTTCGCCGCGCTGCGCGCCGAGGGCATGTTGGACGACGCGCTCGTCGTGCTCATGGCCGATCACGGCGAAGCCTTTCTCGAGCACGGCACGCTGAATCACAGCGACACCCTCTTCGACGAGCTCGTGCACGTGCCGCTCCTCCTCCTCCGCACGCCCTCCGGCACGCCGCGCGGCCGCCGCGTCGCGGAGCTGGTCGGGCTCGTCGACGTCGCCCCGACCGTGCTCGACTACGTCGGTCTGTCGGCGCCGCCGACGTTCCAGGGCCGCTCGCTGCGGCCGCTGATCGAGGGCACGGCCGGACCGGGGGCCGACGTCGTCTTCCTCGAGGGACCCGACGCGATCGCGGTGCGAACGTCGCGCTGGAAGGTCATCGTCGACCGCGCCAGCGACGCGACGCAGGTCTACGACCTGGCGGCCGACCCGGGCGAGCAGCACGCCCTGCCCGCGGACACGTGGCCGCCCGAGACGCACGTGCTGGCCCGGCGGCTGCGCGCCCACGTCGCCGCGCACGCGCAGATCCTCGCCGCCGGCCCGGCGACGCCGCTCGACGCCGCGCAGCGCCGCAGGCTCGAGGCGCTCGGGTACGTCGACTAGCCGCGGCCCTGGCCCTGCGTCAGCGTCACCGGCACGCCGGCAGGCAGGTCGCGCCAGGTGTCGCGCCCACCGTCGGGCCAGGTCACCTCGAGGACGTCGACGCGCGTCGCATCGTCGAGGCCGAACCAGGCGACGAGCGGCGCGCCGCCGAAGCTGCCGCCCGCCCCGAGCCGGTGATGCAGCACGCGGCCGCCGACCTCGGCCCGCAGCCGCGCACCGATGGCCGCCGTGTTGGCGCCGGCACCGCGCAGGCGCACCGCGAGCGCACGGCCGGCGCCGCCCGGGTTCCGGAAGACGACGTCGACGAAGGCGTCGCCCGCGAAGAGGCCGCCGGTGCGCACGAGCACGTCCTGGTCGCCGTCGCCGTCGAGATCGGCGACGACGATGCCACCCGCCTTCTGGAGATGCCCCATGCCCGCGGCGGTGGTCACGTCGGCGAAGCTTCGTCCGCCCGTGTTGCGCCAGAGCACGTTCGGCACGATGCCCTCGTAGCCCGCGTACGCCGTGCCGACGTAGAGGTCCTCGAAGCCGTCGGCGTCGAGGTCGCCCACGCCCACGCCGCCGGCGTGCACCACGCGGCCGATGCCGAACGCCTCGGTGACGTCCGCGAACGTGCCGTCGCCGCGGTTGCGGTACAGCCGCCCCGACTCCCCCCGGTGCGGCAGCCCGAGGAAGCTCGCGACGGCGGCGCGCAGGGGACCCAGCTCGTCGTAGCGATCGTCGCCCGGCGCGGCGGCGTGGAACGGGGTCGACGCGGCGACGTAGAGGTCGAGCCGACCGTCCTGGTCGACGTCCAGGGTCGCCACCGCGCCGCTGCTCCACGGGCCGTGCAGGCCCGCCGCCGCGGCGACGTCGTCGAAGGTGCCGTCGCCGCGGTTGCGGTAGAGGCGGTCGGCGGCGTTCCAGTTCGCGACGAACAGGTCGGGTCGTCCGTCGTCGTCGAAGTCGCCCCAGACGACGCCGCGGGCGACGCGCTTGTTCTCGACTCGAGCCGCCGGCGCGACGTCGGTGAAGCGCAGCCCGCCGTCGTTGCGGAAGAGCTGGCCCGCGCAGGGAACCGCCGCCGCCCACTCGGTGCCGACGTAGAGGTCGAGGTCGCCGTCGCCGTCGTAGTCGGCCCACGCCGCGGTCTGCGTCGGGCACGGCCGCTCGGCCAGGCCGCTCGCGAAGGTGACGTCGGTGAAGCGTCCGCCGCCGTCGTTGCGCAGCAGCGACATCGGCTGGCGACCGAAGCGCTCCTGCCAGGCGCCGCGCAGCACCAGCAGATCGGGATCGCCGTCGCCGTCGGCGTCGGCGTGCAGCAGGCCGAGGCCACCCGTGATGCCGTCCAGGTTCGCGTCCTCGGTGCGCTCCTCGAAGCGCCCGCCGGATACGCCGCGGAAGTAGCGCACCGGCACGGACGGGTCGGCGGTGACGGTGACGACGTCGAGGACGCCGTCGCCGTCGAAGTCGTCGACGACGACGCTGCCGGCGACGTCGCGCGTCGCCAGGCCCAGCGCCGGCGCCGCGTCGGCGAAGCGCGGGAACGGCTCGGCCGACGCGAACGCCTCCGGCCCGATGCGCACCGCCGCGGCCACGCCGTCCGGCCAGGCGCCGACCGTCATCGCGGCGACGTTGCGCAGCCAGCGTGCCGGCAGGTGGCCCGGGTCGCGGGCCAGCACCTGGTCGAGGAGCGCGATGCCGCGCTCGGAGCCCTCCGGGTTTGCGTGCACGCCTGCGGGGCCGATCGGCACGATGCAGCTCTCGCTCGTGTGACGGGCGACGCAGTTCTGCGACTCGCC
This sequence comes from bacterium, assembly GCA_026129405.1. Taxonomy (NCBI): domain Bacteria; species bacterium. Next base: position 151,699 of record JAHCID010000008.1, on the reverse strand, counting down.
CAGGCGCAGGTGCGCGACCGCGAGGTCGAACAGCGTGCGCGTCTGGTCGTCGGCGTCGACGCTGCGGCCGAGCGCGGGCACCTCCGCCCAGGCGCGGGCGTAGGCGGCGATCGCAGCCTCGTCGTTGCCGAGACGCAGCTCGTGGAAGCCGAGGGTGCGGAACACCGACCAGCGCCGTCGCGGCGTGGCGAGGAAGTCCGGATCGGCGGCGAGCCGGCGAAAGGCCCGCGCCTGCTGGTCGCCGATCCAGACGTTCTCGTCGGGCGCGCGCCGCGCGATCTCCGCGAGCACCGCCACCATGCGCGCGTGACCGGCCGCGGCGGCGGCGGCGGCCGAGGCGGGGGCGCCCGCGTCGGCGGCGGGCGGCGGCGACGGGCGCGCGGCAGCACGGGACGTCGACGGGCGCACGACGCGGCGCGAGCGCCACGGCGGCGAGCGTCACCAGGGCGAGCCCGCCCGCGACCAGCGCGCCGCGCCCGCGCGCGCTACTCGCCACCCGGGTCCTTCACCTCGATCACCGCCATCATCCCGTTGTCCTCGTGCTCGCCGATGTGACAGTGGTACACGAACTTGCCGACGTTGGTCGGCTCGATGAACGGCACGATCGCCGTGACGATGCCCGGCGTGCCGTTCTCGCAGTCCTCGTCGACCTTCCCCTCGCCGGTCGCGAACGGCATGTTCACCGTGTCCTGGTAGCCGGTGAATGGCGTCGGCTCGCCGTTCACCGCGGTCACCTGGAAGTCGAGCTGGTGGATATGGAAGACGTGCAGCTCCTGGCTGCAGTTCTTGATCGTCCACTCCTCGACGTCGCCCAGGTTCACCGTCGTGTCGACGACGGTGGGATCGAACTCCTTGCCCCCGATGTAGAACGTGTTGCCGTCGGACGACTCGGAGAAGACGATCGTGCGCGGCTTGCGGTTCGGGACGCTGCGCAGGTCGGGCACCGGCGGGAACTGGTCCGGCGTCGGCAGCGCGATCTGCGTCTGCTTGCGGCCCTTCACCACCATCGTCGCCAGCACGGTGCCCGGATACCGGTCGCCCACGGGGCCGGTGTTGAACTTCAGCGCGCGGAAGTCGTAGCGGCCCTTCTTCTTCGCCTGGATCAGCACCTCGAAGCGGCTCGCCGGCGGCATCAGCAGCTCCTTCGTCGAGGTGATCTGGTTCTGCCGGTTCCCGTCGCGTGCGGCGACGTGGAACTGATGTCCGTCGAGGCGGAGCTTGTAGTAGATGTCGGTGCCGATGTTGGCGATGCGCCAGAGCTGCGTCTCGCCGGGCGCGATCTCGATGCGCGGCTTCAGCATCCCGTTGACGGTGCGGTTCGTCGGCGCGCTCGGGTCGATGTCGTCCGGCAGGCGGCCGTCCTTGATCTGGATGTCCTTCAGCACGATCTCGCGGTCGGTGATGCCGGCGAGCTGCGGGAACGGGGCGAGCAGGCCGTCGACGATCAGCAGGCCCGACATCCCGCCCATGATCTGCGACTCGGTGAGTCCGTACTGATGCGGGTGATAGTAGAACGCGCCCGACGGATGCGTCGCCGGGATGTCGATGCGGTAGTCGTACGTCTGCAGCGGCGCGATGTGCAGGAAGACGTCGTCGCCCGGCGCCAGCGGCGAGACGTTCATGCCGTGGTAGTGGAGGTTCGTCGGCTGGTCGATGGCGTTCACGAAGTGCAGCGCGATCGTGTCGCCCGGGCGGACGCGCAGCGTGGGCGGGATGTACGAGCCGTTGTAGACCGGCGCGGTGACGAGCTTGTTCGCGACCGTGAACGTCTGCATGCCGACCTGGAGCGTCGCCTCCAGAACCCCGTTCACGCTCGCCAGCTGCGGCGGGTTGGTCAGGATCGGCCGCGGCGCCGCCGTCGCGAGACCCGTCGTCCCCAGCACCAATGCCGCCGCGATCCACCGTCGCGCCCCCGTCGCCACGCCTGCTCCCGCCATCGCCCACCCTCCCCTTTCGTTCGCGCCGGTCGCTACCGGGCACGCCGTACGCCGTCAACTCCGGCGGCGTCGCCCTGAGGCGACGATGCGCCACGGGAGCCGTCCGACGAGCGCCACGGGCACGGCGTCGGTCGGCGGCACGGGCGGCAGACGGCGACCTCGGCGGCCGGCGTCGCCGGCGGATGGCGGGCGGAGCCCCTCTTCCCCGCCGAGGCAGCCCGACGACGGTGCGGGCGCCGCCCATCGCCGTGCCACCGACCGGCAGCGTAGTTGGCCCCGGGGTGGGGCGCGTCAGGCCGACGCGAGCATCTCGCTGCGCAGGAGCGAGCGCGCGGCGGCGGGCTCGACGCGCTCGGTGGCGCGCATCCCGCCGGGACAGATCGCGGCGTGCACCTCGAGCAGCGACATCGTCAGCAGTCGATCGGACGGCTGCGACACGAACTCGACCTGACACCGCCGGCAACGCCCCACGGAGATCTTCTCGCCATCGTTCGAACGCATCATCACGCGCCTCCTGTCCCCACTCAGCAACCCGAATGCCGGCGCAGCAGCGCGTGTGGACGTGGGTCGGGGCGTCCTGGCGTCCGGAATGCCGGACTCCGGGTCCAACGGAGCGGACGGGTGGGGACGCCGGACACGGTTCGTTGCACCGGCGCCGTCCCCGCGCGCGCGGGTCACCCCGGCGTCCGATGGTCGTAGTGGGCACAGGAGCCAACCCACTGAAAAGGCTTACATAGACGTCCAGCGCTCATGGCACGGCGCCTGCTGTGTCGAGGTACTACTCTCGGGAGGGAATCCGTATGTCAGCGTACCTCGTGCTCGCCGCGGTCGCGGCGCTCACGCTCCTCACCGGCCGTCCGGCGACGGCCCAGCTCGACCTCTCGTGCGACGTCATGGACGGGACGAGGCTGCGGCTGAGGAAGCTCGACTTCCCGCTCGGCGGGCAGCGCGTGCTCTACCGCGGACGCATAGACCTCGTTGCCGGCACCGAGATCGAGGTCGCCGAGACCGGGCTGCGGTTCCGGATGACCGACGACGCGGGCACCGTGATGGCCGACGTCACCATACCCGGGAACGCAGGCCTGCCGTCCGGAGCCCGGTGGAGCGGCAGCCGCCTCCGCAACGCGTGGGTCTATTCCGACCGGCGCGGGAGTCTCGGCGGCATCCAGCGCATCCTCGCGCGCCGCAGCCCGGTCGGACCCGGGACCCTCAAGGTGCTCGTCTACGGCCAGAACATGACCTTCGCCCCTCCGGTGCGGAACGTCTACGTGCACATCTACCTGCGGGCCGTCGACGGCAGCCCGCACTGCGGGCGGCGCTTCTTCAGCGAGCTCGGCTGCACCTATCGCAACCAGGGCGGCAAGCTGAACTGCCACTGAAAATAATCTTGTCGGCTTCCTGAAGCGGGTGTAGTCGTCACGCAACGTCATCGAGAGCTCCGGTACGATCGCGGAGGCGCACCGGACCGGAGCGAGGAGGAGAACGATGACCTCGTCGCGTACGGGAACTGCGTTTCTCTTCGTGATGCTGACGGCTCCGAACGCCATCTTCGAGGTGTTCGACCTGGGGACGGTCGTCCCGGCCGACACCGGCGTCCCACGGGTCGCGAGCAGCCCGAGCCAGCTGCCGCGACCGACGACCGGGGTGCTGTCCGCCTGGATCGATGCGCAGAGCGAGGCGACGCGGGTCGCCACCGACGACGCCGTCAGCAACGCGCATTGAGATCGCGGACACCCACCACGCTCGCCGCCCACGCGAGCACCCGCTGGAGGCGCGGCGCCAGCAGGCGCCGCGCCTCGGCGAACGTCGCCCAACGCCATTCGTGGTGCTCCGCGCGTCCGAGCGCGGGGTTCGGCCGCAGCACGACCGTATCGCCCGGGCTCTCCGCGACGTAGAAGCGCGCCACCTTGCCGCCGGCGTAGGGCTCGGTCTCGACGAACCCGTCGCCCCAGCGGAAGGCGAGGTCGCGCAGGCCCGCCTCCTCCTCGGCCTCGCGCACCGCCGTCGCCTGCGGCGCCTCGCCGGGCTCGGCGACGCCCTTCGGGAAGTCCCAGTTGCGGTAGGCGCGCAGCACGAGCACGCGCCAGCCCTCGTCGTCGAGCCGCCGCACGACGACGACCCCGGCGGCGCGCCGCGGCCCGCGCGTCTCAGCCACGCGGGTAGAGGTCGGCGCGCGTCCAGGGGATCGCGTTGGTGCGCCCGCGCGCGAACACCACCTGGAACAGCTGGAGCGAGCCGGCGCGGAAGCTCGCGGTGGCCGAGGCGAGATAGAGCCGCCACGTGCGCACGAAATGGTCGTCGAAGCGCCGTGCGACGACGTCGCGCTGGGCCTCGAAGCGGTCGAGCCAGTGCTCGAGCGTACGCGCGTAGTGCAGGCGGAGGTTCTCGACGTCGAGCACCGAGGCGTCGATCGGCTCCAGGAGGGCGACCATCTCGGCCAGGGTCGGGGCGTACGCACCGGGGAAGATGCGACGCTCGATGAAGGCGCTGAATTCGGCGCGCCGGTTGCGTCCGATCGAATGGAGCAGACCGCGGCCGTCGGGCGTCAGGGTACGGTCGATGGCGCGGGCGAGGTCGGCATAGTGCTCCGGCCCCACGTGCTCCAGCATGCCGACGGACACGAACGCGTCGCACCCGCCGCCGACGTTGCGGTAGTCGTCCTCGACGAACTCGACGCGATCGGCCAGGCGCTCGCGGGCCGCGCGCTCCCGCGCCCACGCGATCTGCTCGTGCGACACGTTGAAGGCACGCACCCGCACGCCGTGTCGGCGCGCCAGGTGGAGCGCGAGCGCCCCCCAGCCGCAGCCCGCCTCGATGACGCGCTCGCCCGGCCGCAGGCGCAGCTTGCGGGCGACGTGCTCCATCTTCGCCACCTGCGCCGCCTCGAGCGACGCGTCCGGCGTCGGAAAGTACGCGCACGTGTAGACCATCTCGCGGTCGAGCCAGAGCGCGTAGAAGTCGTTGCCGAGGTCGTAGTGGTGGTGGACGTTGCGCCGCGAGCCGCGCAGCGAGTTCGAGCGCCGGCGCAGCCGGCGCCACCAGGCCGCGACGCGGGCCCCCGGCCCGTCCCACGGAACGCGGAACACCGTCTCGCAGAGCGCGACGAGATCGCCCTCGACCTCGATCCGCCCGTCGGCGTACGCGTCGCCGAAGTGCAGGTCGCCGTCGGGCGCGACGACGCCGAGCAACATCGCGAGGTCGTGGAACACGAGGCGTGCGACGGGCGGCGACGGCGCCGTCTGGATCGTGAGGCCGCCCGGCAGCACGAGCGCGATCGGCGGATCGCCGAGGCCGTGCAGCAGGCGGCGCGCCACCTGGGCACCGAAGCCGCGTCCCTCGCCGTCGACGGGCCGGCGCGCGGGCGGCGGCGGGACCACCGGGCGCGGAGTGAGGGGTGTCGTCTGCGAGGCCAGGTCCATGACCGTCCTCCTTGATGACGAGACACATCTACCTACCACGCCTCGGACGGCGCGCCAGGCCCACCTCTTCCCGCCGAGCGTCCGACCCTGCTACTCCGGGCAGATGCCAACGCCGCGCCAGCGCCTCGTCTCCGCCGACTCGCACACCGTCGAACCGCCCGACCTCTGGGACAAGTGGCTCGAGAAGAAGTTCCTCGACACCGCGCCGAAGCTCGTCGACGACGGCGCCGGCGGCCACGCCTGGCTCTACATGGGCGCGACGACCCCCGAGCCGCTCGGCCTCGTCACCTGCGTCGGCACGCGCCCGGAGGAGCTCAAGTGGACCGGCGCCCGCTACGGCGAGACGATCCACCCGTCCTGCTACGACGGTGCCGCGCGCCTCGCGATCATGGACGAGGACGGCGTCGAAGCCGAGCTGCTCTATCCGCCGCAGCGCGCCATGCTGACCTTCATGAAGAGCCAGGACCGCGACGCGCACCTGGCCGGCATCCAGGCCTACAACCGCTGGCTGCGGGACGGCTTCTGCGCCCCCGATCCGAAGCGGCTGGTCGGCGTCTTCCAGACCCCGAACGTCGGCATCGACACCGCGGTGTCCGAGCTGAAGCGCGCGAAGAAGGAGGGCTTCAAAGGCGTCGCGATCTCGGCCTGGCCGTCGGGCGGACAGAACCTCTCGCCCGACGACGACCCCTTCTGGGCGGCGGCGGCCGACCTCGACATGCCGGTCAGCATCCACCTCCTGCTCGCCGCCCAGCAGACGAAGACGGTGGCGTCCAAGTCGGCGGCGGTCGCGATCGGCGCGACGGCCTTCTCGCTGACGATGCCGCTCATCACCGAGATGATCTTCCAGGGCGTCTTCGACCGCTTCCCGAAGCTGCGCATGGGCGCGATCGAGACCGGCGTCGGCTGGATCCCGCACTTCCTCGAGATGGTCGACGACCGCTGGTGGCGGAACCGCTACTGGGCCGGCTCGACGATCAAGCAGGTGCCGAGCGACTACTTCCGCGAGCACTGGCTGGCGACGTTCATCGTCGACCGCGCCGGCGTCGCCGTGCGCCATCTCGTCGGCGTCGACAACATGGCCTGGTCGACGGACTTCCCGCACCACGGCAACGACTGGCCGTACTCGCGGCGCGTCGTCGACCAGCTGTTCGCCGAGGTCGCCGAGGAGGAGCGCCGCAAGATCGTCTGCGACAACGCGCGCCGGTTCTGGAACCTCGACGCCTGACGCCCGCGCCCGATGGAGCTGAATCCGTTCTCGTGGGACTTCCACGCCGACCCCTACCCCACCTACCGGTGGCTGCGGGACGAGGCGCCGATCTACCGCAACGCGTCCCTGGACTTCTGGGCGTTGTCGCGCTGGGACGACGTCCTCGCCGCGACCCACGACTGGCAGACGTACAGCTCCGCGGAAGGCACCACCATCGAGCGCATGGACCCGAAGTGGTTCGAGATCACGCCGATGATGATCTTCCTCGACCCGCCGAAGCACGATCGGCTGCGCAAGCTGGTCAACAAGGTGTTCACGCCGCGGCGGATCGGCGCGCTCGAGCCCTTCGTGCGGGCCACGGCCGTCAGGCTCCTCGACGCACTGCGCGCGCGCGGCGGCGGCGACTTCGTGCAGGAGTTCGCCGCCCTGCTGCCGATGGAGGTCATCTTCACCATGCTCGGCGTCCCCGACGCCGACCGCCGCCAGCTGCGCGCCTGGATGGACCTGTCGCTCGACCGCGACGACGACTCCCCGCGCGTCCCCGACCGTGCCGCCGCCGCGATGATGGAGCTCCAGCGCTACTGGATGCAGCTCCTCCCCGCCCTGCGCGCGAACCCGAACGACGGCCTCATCTCCGCGCTGCTCGACGCCGAGCTCGAGGGCGACGACGGCGCCCGCACGCGCCTCAGCGACGGCGAGATCGTCGGCTTCTGCGCCCTCCTCGGCGCCGCCGGCAACGAGACGGTGACGAAGCTCCTCGGCAACGCCGTCGTGCTCTTCGCCCGCAACCCGGCCGTCTGGGCGACGGTGCGCGACCGGCCCGAACGCATCCCCGACGCCGTCGAAGAGGTGCTGCGCTACTGGTCGCCGTCGCAGTACCAGGGCCGCGTCACCACCCGCGACCTCGAGTGGTACGGCCAGACGGTGCCCAAGGGCGCCCGCATCCTGCTCCTCACCGGCGCGGCCAACCGCGACGAGCGTGCGTTTCCCGATCCGGATCGGCTCGACCTCGACCGGCAGATCCCCGTCGCCCTCGGCTTCGGCCAGGGGATCCACTTCTGCCTCGGCGCGTCGCTGGCGCGCCTCGAGAGCCGCGTCGCGCTCGAGGAGTTCGCACGCCGCTTCCCGCGCTACGCGGTCGACGAGGCGGGCTGCGAGCGCGTGCACATGAGCAACGTGCACGGCTTCGCGCGCGTGCCGTTCATGGCGGGGTGACCGTCGGCGCTGCGCCGTCGCGTACCCGGGTGGGCGAGGACGCACTGGCTCGCACGAACGGTGACGGCCTGGGCGCCACGACCGGAGCGCGCGCGCCACGCTCACCGCCACCAGCAGCACGACGAGCGGCCCAGCGAGCGCGGCGCCCCGGGCAACGCTACCCGACGGCGCTCAGCCCGCGCCGCGCTCGCCGACGGTCCGCCCCACCTCCTGCCCGAAGGACACCTCGAGGTTGTGGCCGTCGGGGTCGGCGATGATCGCCCAGTAGCCGACCGGCGGCCCGGAGTCGGTCGGACCGACGCAGCGCCGCCCCTCGCGACGGGCCAGGGCGCAGAGCCCGTCGACCTCGCTGCGGCTCGCGCACCCGACGCCGAGATGCGCGAAGCCGCCGAGCCGCACGTCGACCGCCTCGACCTCGAGGAGGACGACGACGAACGCCCGGGTCCCATCCCCGAGCCACACGACGCGGTGGCCGCTCTCGGGATCGGCGCGACGATGCACCACGCGCATGGCGGCGAAGCGCCCGTAGAAGGCGATGCTCGCCTCGACGTCGCGCACCGGCAGGGCCACGTGCGTCAGGCCGACGTCCGCCATGGGCCCTTCATGCCCGACCCCGGGCGGGTGCGCGAGCGGCGCCACGCCCCGGTCCGCACCTGCGTGCCTCGCGGCGCTGGTTCCCCGGCGCGGAACGGGCTAGCGTGCCCGATCCGGTCGGAGATCGACCGGGCCGAGCGCCATCCGAGAAGAGCCACCGTGCCCGATCCCATCGTCGACGAAGAGCTGCGCATCCTCGCCCAGGTCCGCGCGGCGCTCGAGACCACGCGCGCCGCCACCGCGCCGTCCGAGACCGCCGTCGTCCGCGAGCTCGAGCAGGTGCGCGACGCGCTCCGCGAAGGCGCCAAGACGGAGGACCGCCCCGCGCTGCTCCAGCAGTGGGACCGGCAGTCGGCGCTGCTGCGCCAGCTGCGCACCGCCGAGCGCCCGACCGACGTCGATCCCGGCTCGCCGTACTTCGCGCACCTGGCGCTGCGCGAGAACGGCCGCCCGCTCGACATCCTGATCGGCAAGACCACGCGCACGCTGCCCGACTACCCCATCGTCGATTGGCGCAACGCCCCCGTCTCGCAGATCTTCTATCGCTACCGGCAGGGCGAGGAGTACGAGGAGGAGATCGCCGGCCGCACGCGCACCGGCGTCGTCGCCACCCGGCGGACGCTCGCCATCCGCGACGCCGCGCTGCTGCGCGTCGAGGCGCCCGAGGGCACGTTCGCACGCGACCCGGCGGCGGCCGACGGCTGGAGCCGGCTCGAGATCGCGCGGCCGGCGCTCGGCGGCGGCCAGGGCTCGGCGCTGCGCGCCCACGACGTCGATGCGGGCGGCCACCGCCGGCTCGGCACCGACGTCGCCGGCCGCGCCCGGCGCGCCGACAAGCACCTGCCGGACATCGCCGGGCTCATCGACCCCGCACAGTTCGACCTCATCGTGCGGCCGCAGGCGGGCTACGTCGTGATCCGCGGCACGGCGGGCTCGGGCAAGACGACCGTCGCCCTGCACCGCATCGCCTATCTCGCCTACGACGACCCGGCGATCGACTCGTCGCACACGCTCTTCCTCGTCTTCTCGCCGGCGCTGCGCGACTACGTGAGCCACGTGCTGCCGGCGCTCGGCGTCGCGCGCGTGCAGGTGCGGACCTTCCCCGAGTGGGCGGCGGAGCAGGTGCGACGCCTGTGGCCGAAGCTGCCGCGCGCCATCCGCGAGACGGTGCCGGGCGTGGTCGCGCGGCTGAAGCTGCACCCCGCGATGGACGCCGCGCTCGCGCTCCAGGTCGCCCGCGTCGAGGCCAAGGCGACGCCGGCGCAGGCGTTCGACGACTGGGCGAGCGTGCTGACCCAGCCCGCGCTGCTGGCCGAGGTGCTCGCGCAGCAGGCGCCCGGCGAGTTCAGCGCCGACGAGCTGGAGCGCGTCGCGGACTGGGCGCGGCGACGGCACGAGGAGCTGCTGGCGTGGCTCGGCGGCGATCCGCACGTCGAGGCGGCGCTCGAGCAGGAGGACCTGGCGCTGCTGCTGCGCGCCTGGCAGCACCGCGTCGGGCCGCTGCCGAGCGGCGGCGAGCGACCGCTGCGCTACAAGCACGTCGCCATCGACGAGGTGCAGGACTTCTCGCCGCTCGAGGTGCAGGTGCTGCTCGGCTGCCTCGATCGGCGCCGCAGCCTGACGCTCGCGGGCGACACGCAGCAGCACATCTCGGCCGAGGGCGGCTTCACCTCGTGGTCGGCGTTCCTCGATCGCCTCGGGCTCGAGGGCGCGGCGGTGTCGACGCTCGAGGTGAGCTACCGCTGCACGCACGAGATCGCGACCTTCGCCGACGCCGTCCTCGGGCCGCTGCGCGAGGACGCGACGCCGGCGCGCACGGTGCGCTCGGGCCCACCCGTCGAGCTGTTCCGCTACACCGACCACGGCGCCGCCGTGGCGTCGCTCGCCGACGCGCTCGGCGACCTCGCGCGCCAGGAGCCGCTGGCCTCGGTGGCGGTGCTCACGCCGTCGCCGGAGCTGAGCGCGATCTACGCCCAGGGTCTCACGACGGGCGAGGTGCCGCGCCTGCGCCGCGTCGAGCGCCAGGACTTCAGCTTCGCACCCGGCGTCGAGGTGACGGAGATCGAGCAGGTGAAGGGGCTCGAGTTCGACTACGTCGTTCTCGTCGAGGTGAGCACGTCGCACTTCCCCGACACGCCCGCGGCCCGCCGCCGGCTCCACGTCGGCGCCACCCGCGCCGTGCATCAGCTGTGGGTCGTCAGCGTCGGCACCCCGTCGGCCCTCGTGCGCGATGCCGCCGGAGGCGTCGCGTGACCATGCCGCGCTGGGGCACGCCGCCCTGGCGTCTCGCGTACCGGCCGCCGCCGGCAGCCCCGCCGGCGCGCTGCGAGGTCGCCGTCGTCGGCGCCGGCTTCACCGGCCTCTCGACGGCGCTGCACCTGGCCGCACGCGGCGTCCGCGTCGCGGTCCTCGAAGCCGCGCACCTCGGCGCGGGCGCGAGCGGCTGCACGGGCGGCATCCCGCTCGAGGGCACGGCGGTCGGCGCGCTCCCCGGCGTCATGTGCTGCCTCGAGACGCTCGCGCGCGTCGTCGCCGAGCACGAGATCGCCTGCGATCTCCGCCTGGACGGCTGCTGGGAGCTCTCCCACCGCGGCGGAGCGGGCGTCACGCCGCTGTGGACCGACGACGGGCAGCCCCTCGGCATCGCGACCACGGTCCCGGGCGGCACGGTCGACCCGGCCGCGCTGGTCGACGGCCTCGCCCGCGCGGCGGTGGCGGCGGGTGCGACGGTGTGCGAGGGCGCCCGCGTCGTCGGCGTCGAGTCCGGTCCTCCGGTGACGCTCGCGCTCGCGGACGCGACCCGCGTCGTCGCCGACCACCTGGTGCTCGCGCTGAACGCCTTCACGCCGGCCCTCGTCCCCGCCGGCGACGGCTTCGCCGCGCTGCTGACGCTCGGCCTGTGCACTGCGCCGCTGCCCGCGCGCGTCCACGACGCCATCGGCCTCGGCGCCGGCCTCCCGTTCTACACCGCCGACCTGCCCTACCTGTGGGGCCGCCCGACGCGCGACGGCAGCCTCATCCTCGGCGCCGGCCTCGTGCCCCTGTCGCCGCACGACCCGGATCGCGTCGGCATGCGCGACCCCGAGGTGGCCGCCGCCTTCACACACCTCGAGACCCGCGTCCGCCGGCTCCATCCGGCCCTGGCCGAGGTCACGGTCACGCACCGCTGGGGCGGTCCGATCGCGTTCCGCGCGAGCCGGCGTCCGCTCCTCGGCCGACATCCCGACCTGGCGAACGTGATCGTCACCGGCGCGTGCGCGGGACATGGGATCGCCCTCGGGGTGCGCGTCGGGGAGATGGTGGCGGAGGCGGTGGTGGGCAACGCGGAGCTGCCGGCGTGGGGTCGGGTGGCGTGAGGGAGGCGGGCCTCCCCGGCTGTACGACGGCAAGAAACCTGTCCTGCCGCCGTCCGCGTGCCCTAGACCCCGCGCCCCAGTAGCGCCACCGCCGTCCCCACGAACCCCCGTCCGCGCCGCTTCACGTCGAACAGCGCCCGATCCCCGCACGACAACAGCCCCTCCACGTCCTGCGCGTCGTCCGGAAACGCGGCCACGCCGAAGCTGGCGCGCAGGCGGACGCGCAGGCCCTGGCCGACGAGATAGACGGTCCGGGCGATACGGGTGCGAACCTCCTCGGCCAGCGTCACCGCGTCGTCGCGGGTGCCGCCGGGGAGGACGATGACGAACTCGTCGCCGGCGTAGGCGACGCCGAAGGCGGGCTCTTCGAGGACGGTGCGGATGGTGGCGGCGACCTCCTGGATGGCGCGGCTGCCGTTCAGGTGACCGTTCTGGTCGACGACGCGCTTGAAGCGGTCGAGATCGACGAAGATGAGCGCGCACCGCGTCTCCGTGCGCACCAGCGCCTCCAGGGCCTCGTAGAGGTAGCGCGTGTTGTAGAGGCCGGTCAGGTTGTCGTGCTCGGCGAGGTCGCGGAAGCGCGTGGCGGTCGCGCGCAGCGTCTCCTCGGTGCGGACGCGCTCGGTGACGTCGACCAGGGCCAGGATCAGGCGGCCGGCGGCGGCGTCGGGGCCGGGGACGAGCGTGCCGCGGACGACGACGTGACGGGGCTTCTCACGCAGCGTGCGCAGCTCGGTCTCGCGCTCCAGCTGCACCATCGTCCGCGACGCGACCGCCGTCGCCAGCTCCGCCGCCCACGGGCGCAGGAGCGCGGTCACGGCCGCCTCCAGGGCGGGCTCGTCGTGCTCGCGCGGGTCGAAGTCGAGGAGGGACAGGACCGCCGCGTTGCGGTCGGTGGTGCGGATGCGCTCGAGCCCGGCGACGACGGCCTCGGGGCCGGTGGCGCCCGGGCTCGTCAGCCAGGCGGCGAAGGCCGAGACGTCGCGCTCCAGCAGCGCGACGGGGGTCGACTGGAAGAGGACGCGGTAGCGCCACTCGCTCGCGCGCAGCGCTTCCTCGGCGCGCCGGCGCTCGGTGCTGTCGATGCCCGACGACAGGATCTCGCGCAGGTTGCCGTCGGCGTCGAGGAGCCCGCGATTGCGCCAGGTGATCCAGAGCCGCGTACCGTCCTTTCGGCAGTTCTCGTTCTCGTTGGCGAGGAACCGGTCCGGGTGGGCGAGCAGCTCGGCGATCATGCGCACCAGGTCGCGGCCCGAGCTCTCCGTCTCCGGGACGATCGTACCGATCACCGAGCGGCCGACCAGCTCGTCGGCGATGAAGCCGAACAGCTCGCAACCGTGCGTGTTGAGGTAGCGGATGCGGCCCTCGGGATCCCAGCGCAGCACGATGCTGTTCGTGTGCTCCACCCACTCGCGCTGCTCCGCCTCGCTGGCACGCAGGCGGGCGACGTCGGCCCGGAGCGCCGTGAGCTCGGCGACGACGGCGTCGGGCGCGGCGGGAGCCGGTGCGGTCATGATCGGGCGGAGACTCGCCAACTCGGCGGGACGGGTCAACGCTTGCGCCCGTTGACATCCGCCCGATCGGGCCCAGGTTCGGCCGACGATGACCACATTGCGCCTGATCCCGCTGGACGACACGGTCGTCTTCCCCACCATGCAGGTCACGCTGCCGGTGGACGTGGGAGACGCCGGGCGCGTCCTGCTGGTCCCCCGTCACGGTACCGACTACGCCAAGGTCGGCACCATCGCCGACGTCGTGGAGCGCGTCCGCCTCCCTGGCGGCGTCCGCGGCGTCTCCCTCCAGGGCGTATCCCGCGGCGTCGCCGGGGCCGCCCGCACGGGGCCCGAGGGCCAGCTTCTCGTGGAGGTCGAGGAGCATCCCGACACGACCCCGCCCAAGAGCCGCACGGTCGATCTCGAGCGCGAGTACCGCGCCGTGGTCGAGGAGATCCTCCTGCTGCGCGGCGACGACGGCCGCGCGAGCGCCTTCGTGCGCTCCATCACCGAGCCCGGCGCGCTCGCCGACACCGTCGGCTACGCCCCCGACGTACGCTTCGAGCAGAAGCTCCAGGTCCTGCAGACGCTCGACGTCGTCGAGCGCCTGACCCTCGCGCTCGACCTGCAGCGCAGTCGCCTCGCCGAGCTGCAGGTGCGCAAGCGCATCCGCGAGGACGTCGAGTCCGGCGCCCAGAAGCAGCAGCGCGAGTACTTCCTGCGCAAGCAGATGGACTCGATCCGCAAGGAGCTGGACGAGGACGACGCCTCGGTCGCCGACGAGTATCGCAAGAAGATCGCCGAGGCCGGCATGCCCGACGCCGTGCGCGAGCAGGCCGAGCGCGAGCTCAAGCGCTTCGAGCGCATGGGTGAGCAGAGCGCCGAGTCCTCGATGATCCGCACCTATCTCGACTGGCTCGTCGCCATCCCCTGGTCGCAGCGTTCCGAGGAGAACCTCGACCCGGTGCACGCCCGCGGCGTGCTCGACGCCGACCACGCCGGGCTCGACGACGTGAAGTCCCGCATCGTCGAGCACCTCGCCGTCCGCAAGCTGCGCGCCGAGCGCGGCGTGCCGGACGACAAGCGCTCGGGCGTGATCCTGACCCTCATCGGCCCTCCCGGAACCGGCAAGACGTCGATCGGCGAGTCGATCGCCAGGGCGACCGGCCGGAAGTTCGTCCGCATGTCGCTCGGCGGCGTGCGCGACGAGGCCGAGATCCGCGGCCATCGCCGCACCTACATCGGCGCCCTGCCGGGCCGCCTGGTCCGGGCGCTGCGCGACGCCGGCACCATGAATCCCGTCATCCTGCTCGACGAGGTCGACAAGCTCGGCGCCGACTGGCGCGGCGACCCGTCGGCGGCGCTGCTCGAGGTCCTCGACCCCGCGCAGAACAGCACCTTCCGCGACCACTACCTCGACGTCGAGCTCGATCTCTCGCAGGTCCTGTTCCTCGCCACGGCCAACGTCGCGGACACCATCCCCGGGCCGCTGCTCGACCGCATGGAGGTGATCCGCTTCGACGGCTACACCCTCGACGAGAAGGTCGCGATCGCGCGCGGCTACCTCTGGCCGCGGCAGACCGAGCGCAACGGGCTGCGCCCCGAGGAGGTCGACGTGGAGGACGCGACCCTGCGCACGATCGTCGGCGAATACACCCGCGAGGCGGGCGTGCGGCAGCTCGAGCGCGAGCTCGGCACCATCCTGCGCAAGGCGGCGACGAAGATCGCCAGCGCGTCCACGCCGACGCCGCTCGTGATCGACCTGCCCGCCGTGCGCGAGGCGCTCGGCAAGCAGAAGTTCTTCCAGGAGTCGGCGGTGCGCACGGCCGTTCCCGGCGTGGCCACCGGCCTCGCGGTGACGGGCACCGGCGGCGACGTCCTCTTCGTCGAGGCGTCGACCATGGCCGGCGGCACCGGCGGGCTGACGCTCACCGGACAGCTCGGCGACGTCATGAAGGAGTCGGCGCAGATCGCGCTGACGTACGTCCGCAGCCACGCGGCGGAGCTCGGCGTCGACGAGCAGGCCTTCCGCCGGCGCGAGTTCCACGTCCACGTACCCGCGGGCGCCATTCCCAAGGACGGCCCCAGCGCCGGCGTCACGATGACGACCGCCCTGGTGTCGCTGCTGACGGGACGGCCGGTGCGGCACACCGTCGGCATGACGGGCGAGATCACGCTCCAGGGCCGGGTCCTGCCCATCGGAGGCGTGAAGCAGAAGGTGCTGGCCGCGCACGCGGCGGGGCTGACGGAGGTCATCCTGCCCGAGCGCAACCGGCCCGACATCGAGGACGTGCCCGCCGACGTGCGGGAGAAGATGACGCTCCACTGCGTCGGCTCGATCGACGAGGTGCTGCAGCTGGCCCTCGTCCCCGCGGCCGCCGCGGCCGCAGCCTGAGCGGGGCGGCGGGGACGGCGCCACCGTCCCCGCCGCGTCAGTCGCCGAACCGCTGGGGGTCGTCCTCGACGGCCTCCGCGAGCGACAGCGGCGCACGGGCGGCGAAGGCGACCTGGCGCACCGGGCAGTCCGCCAGGTCGCAGGACACGCACCAGCTGCGCCAGCACGGATCGACGTGGAAGGCGATGTCGCCGTGCAGCGCGCCGGTGGCGACGATGCGCTGCTCGAACGCGACCGACGTCTCGTGCGCCTGCTCCACCGTCCAGTACTCGGGCACGATGAGGTGCGCGTCGACGTGGGTCGAGCCGCCCGAGCGGATCGCACGCATGCGGTGGACGCGGATGATGCCCGGCCGGCGGCAGCGCTCCATCGCCGCGACCACCCTCGCGAGCAGGGACGGGTCCACCGCGTCCAGCAGCGCACCCGCCGCGCCACGCACGATGCCGAGGCCGGTCCGGGCGAGGTTCAGGCCCACGAGCAGCGCGACCACCGGGTCGAACCAGGTGATGCCGGTGACGCGCACGAGCACGAGGCCGACGACGACGCCCGCGCTGGTCCAGAAGTCGGAGAGGACGTGGTGACCGTCGGCGACGAGCGTCGCAGAGCGCGTGCGGCGGCCCGTGCGCAGCAGGTAGGCGCCGAGGGCGGCGTTCGCGACACCGGTCCCGGCGGTGACGAGGACGCCGACCTCGACCGCGGCCACGGCGGGGCCGCGCACGAGGTCGTGGACGGCGTACCAGACGATCGTCGCGGCGGCGAAGGCGATGAGCCCGCCCTCGAACGCGGCGCTGAAGTACTCGATCTTGCCGTGCCCGTACGGGTGGTCGCGGTCGGCGGGCTGGCCGGCGAAGCGCAACGAGCCGAGCGCGAAGGCGGCGGCGACGACGTTGACGATCGACTCGAGCGCGTCGGAGAGGACGGCGGCCGACCCGGTGAGGTAGTAGCCGACGAACTTGACGCCGAGGAGCAGCACCCCGACCGTGACCGAGAGGACGCCGGCGCGCAGACGGATGCGCGTCTCGTCCGACGCTGCGGGGCGCTCGCTCGTCGCGGTGGTCACCGTCCCGGCGTGAAGCGCACCGGGACCGCCGCGTAGCCACGCACGTTCGCCGAGTGCACGCGCACGAGCCCGGCCCGGTCCACGACGTAGTCGGGCATCCGCCGGTGCACCTCCTCGAGCGCGACGCGTCCCTCGAGCCGCGCCAGCGCCGCCCCGAGGCAGACGTGGATGCCGTTGCCGAAGTGGAGGATCTGCTCGGGCTTGCGGCGCACGTCGAAGCGGTCGGGGTGCGCGAAGGCGCGCGGATCGCGGTTGCCGGCGCCGATCAGGACGAGGATGCGGGATCCGGCGGGGATCGTGCGGTCGTGGAGCGTCACCTCGCGCGTGACGCTGCGGGCGAGCATCTGCGTCGAGTTGTCGTAGCGCAGCACCTCCTCCACGACGCCTGCCATGGCGGCCGGATCGCCGACGGCGACGGCCTTCTGCTCGGGATGGCGGTCGAGCAGGACGAGGGCGTTGCCGAGCATCTTCGTCGTGGTCTCGTTGCCGGCGATGACGAGGAGGAAGCAGAAGCCGAGCACCTCGTCGTCGGCGAGGCGCTCGCCGTCGACCTCGGCGGCGAGGAGCGCGCTGATGAGGTCGTCGCCCGGATTGGCGCGCTTCTTCGCGATGTCGCGCATGAAGTACCCGACGATGCCGCGCGCGCCCTCCTGCCCCGCCGCGGTCACCTCGCCCTGACCGGCTTCGCGGTGGAGGAGCGCGTCGGACCAGCCGCGCAGCGTGTCCTGGTCCTCGTCGGGCACGCCGAGCATCGTCGAGATGACGTCCATCGGCAGCTTCGCCGCGAACTCGGCGAGGACGTCGCCCTCGCCGCGCGCGAGCAGCGGCCCGAGGTGCTTCAGCGTGAGCGCGCGCACGCGCGGCTCGAGCTCGGCGATGCGCCGCGGCGTGAAGACCTTGCTCACCAGTCGCCGCAGCTTCAGCTGCCGCGGCGGGTCCATCGCGATGATCATCGGCGGCGCCTGGCCGCTGCCCTTCTCGAGCGCGACGCCGCCCACCGACGAGTACGTCTCCCAGTCCTGCAGCGCCGCCAGCACGTCGTGGAAGCGCGACAGCGCCCAGAAGCCGCGCGCGGCGTTGTGGTAGACGGGCGCCTCCTCCCGTAGCCGCGCGTAGGTCGGGTACGGGTCCTCGTGGATCGCGTAGTCGTACGGGTCGTAGACGAGGTCCGGCGGCTGGTCGGCGGGCGGCGCGGCCATGCGCGGTGGCTAGCACGGGCCGACGCCGGCGCGGAAGCGCGACGCCGCGGCGTGGGGCGAGCGGGAGCGACCCGGCCGCGGCCGGACGCGGCGCAGGGGTTCCCACGTGCGAGCCGACGTCGGCGGCGGCGCCCCGGCGCGCCAGGCCATGCCCGTCCGGCCGGCGGTGGATGGTCCGCCCCGCCGGGTGCGCCCGTCGCGCCCCGAGCGGGCATCCGGCCTGCCGCCTCCGGCCGCCGCCACCGCGGCGCCGAGCGGCGGGGCTTTCCCGGGGTCTCGACGCCGCATGGCTTGGGCGACGCGTAGAAATTGCTACAACGGAGGCCGGTGCCCATCGGCTCCCCCCTCCCCCGCATGCAGCCACGCCAGACCTTCTCGATCGGCTACTTCGTCCTCGTCGCCCTCGTCCTGGTGACGCTCCAGTCGCTGCTCACGCCGCGCGTGACGGAGCTCAGCTACTCCGACTTCAAGAAGCAGATCGCCGCGGGCCGGGTCGAGAACGTGGTCATCTCGGACTCCCTCATCCGCGGCTCGCTGCGGCCGGAGAGTGGCCAGAAGGAGGCGACGCCGTTCGTCACCGTGCGCGTGCCCGACGACGCGCTCGTCCCGGAGCTCGAGCAGCGCGGCATCCGCTTCCAGGGCCAGTACGAGAGCCCGCTCGTCGGTGCCCTCATGAGCTGGGTGCTGCCGGCGCTCGTCTTCGTCCTCATCTGGGCCTTCGTCATGCGCCGCATGGGCCCGGGCTCCGGGGTCATGGCCTTCACCAAGAGCCGGGCCCGCATCTATGCCGAGCGCGAGACGGGGGTCACCTTCGCGGACGTCGCCGGGCAGGACGAGGCGAAGGAGGAGCTCCAGGAGATCATCCGCTTCCTGAAGGAGCCCGAGCGCTACCGCGCCATCGGCGGCAAGCTGCCGAAGGGCGTGCTGCTGGTCGGCCCGCCGGGCACGGGCAAGACGCTGCTCGCGAAGGCCGTCGCCGGCGAGGCGGCGGTGCCGTTCTTCTCGATCAGCGGCTCGGAGTTCGTCGAGCTGTTCGTCGGCATGGGCGCCGCCCGGGTGCGTGACCTCTTCGGACAGGCCGAGACCAAGGCGCCGTGCATCGTCTTCATCGACGAGCTCGACGCCCTCGGCAAAGCGCGCGGCATCGGCGGCGTCGTCGGCGGGCACGACGAGCGCGAGAACACGCTGAACCAGCTCCTCGTCGAGATGGACGGCTTCGACACGGCGAAGGGCGTCGTGATCCTCGCCGCGACCAACCGGCCCGAGGTGCTCGATCCCGCCCTCCTGCGCGCCGGGCGCTTCGATCGCCAGGTGCTCGTCGACCGGCCCGATCTCGCCGGCCGCGAGGCGATCCTCCGCGTGCACGTCGAAGAGGTGAAGCTCGCACCCGACGTCGACCTCCGTCTCGTCGCGCAGCGCACCCCGGGCTTCGTCGGCGCCGACCTCGCCAACATGGTGAACGAGGCCGCCCTGCTCGCCACCCGCAAGAACAAGACGAGGGTCGACATGCAGGACTTCGACGACGCGATCGATCGCGTCGTCGCCGGGCTGCAGAAGAAGAACCGCCTCATCAACCCGCGCGAGCGCGAGATCGTCGCCTTCCACGAGACCGGGCACGCGCTGGTCGCCGCCTTCACCGAGGGCGCCGACAAGGTCCACAAGATCTCGATCATCCCGCGCGGCATCGGCGCGCTCGGCTTCACCCAGCAGCTGCCGACGGAAGACCGCTACCTCATGACCCGCCGCGAGCTGGAGGCCAAGATCGACGTCCTCTTCGGCGGGCGCGCCGCCGAATCGGTCGTCTTCGGGGAGATATCCACCGGCGCGCACAACGACCTCGACCGCGCCACCGAGATCGCGCGCTCGATGGTCCTCGACTACGGCATGGGCCAGACGCTCGGCCCGATGACGTTCCCGCGCCGGCGCGGCCCGGGCTTCCTCGACCGCAGCCCGTTCCCGGAAGCACGCGAGTACAGCGAGGAGACGGCGCGCGCGCTCGACGTGGAGACCAAGCGCATCCTCGAGGAGCGCATGGCCCGCGTGACGTCGCTGCTGACCGCCCACCGTGCCACCCTCGATCGGGTGGCGCGGGTGCTGCTCGAGAAGGAGACCATCGAGGCGGAGACCTTCGCGCGTCTCGTGGCCGAGAGCGAGGCCGAGGCCGGCAGCGACCGCTCGGCGGGGGCGGCGCGCTGAGCGCGCCGGGCTCAGCCCTCGGCGGGCGGCGCCGCCTCGGGCGCGGCGGCGGGGGCCTTCTTCGGCTGGTTGTGCACGCGGACCAGCTCGCGACGGAGGGCGCGCTGCGCGCGCTTCACGCCCTTGCGGGCGGCGCGGTACTTCGGGTTGCTGGCGTCGAGCGTGCCGCCGGCGCTGGCGCCCTCCTTGGCCTTCTCGAGGCGCGCCTTGCGCTTGGCGATGGCGTCGAGCAGCGAGCGGGCCGCGGCCACGTCGTCCGTCGACGGCAGGTCCTTCTTCGCGATCTTCTTGGGCATCCCCGCCTTCTAGCAGCGCCGTTCCGAAAGTCTAAGGGCGCGGCCCTGGATGCCCGGAAGTGAGCGATCTGCCGCGCTGCGGGCGCTGCCGGCGCCCCGGCGCCCGCTGCCTGTGCCCGCGCTTCGCCGCCATCCCGCCGCCGCTGCCGGTGGTGTTCCTCCAGCACCACCGCGAAGCGCGCCGGCGCCTGGGCACCTGCCGGCTGGCGCATCTCCAGCTCCCGGGCTCGGAGCTGCACGTCGCCTGGCGCTTCGACGCCCACCCGCGGGTGGCGACGCTGGCCGCCGCCGGCGCGGCGCTGCTCTTCCCGGGGCCGGACGCGCAGCCGGTGGCGGCGACGGCACCGCGGCTCCTCGTCGTCGTCGACGGGACGTGGAGCGAGGCGGGCAAGCTCGTGCGGCAGACGCCGGCGCTCGCCGTGCTGCCGCGCATCGGCCTCGCGCCGCCGGCGCCCGGCCGCTACCGCATCCGGCGTGCACCCGCCGCGCATTGCCTCTCGACCGTCGAGGCGGTGGTCGACGTGCTCGGCATCCTCGCCGGCGACCCCGATCGCTACCTGCCCCTGCTGGCGCCGTTCGACGCCCTGGTCGAGGAGCAGCTCGCGGCCGCCGCCGGGCGCCACCCGTGGACGCACGAGCGCCGCAAGGCGCGCCGCCACGCCGCGACGGCCGCCGCGGCCGGCTAGCGGCCCGAGCGCGGACTACACGCGCTCGAGCAGGAGCGACTGCGACGCGCGGCCGAGCGGCCCGATCTCGTCGAACAGCCGGCTCTCCGCCAGCCCGACGCCGTGCGACTCCATGTGCGACGCGGCGTCGAGACAGACCCACTCGCCGGCCGGGAGACGGTGCAGGTAGACCGTCAGGTCGGGATTGATGAACTGCCAGCCGTCGGCGCGGTGGAGCACCCAGCTGACGCCGTTGCCGAAGTCGGCCGCAGCCATGACGCGCGCGAGCGGCGTCGGCGGCTCGCCGGCGACCACGGGCACGCGCAGGCGGATCCAGTCGGTGGCCGGTCCGGGGACCTGGAAGCCGCCGGCGACGAAGCGGTGCTCGACGGCGTCGCGATGGAAGGCCGGGCGCCACGTCGAGTCGATCCAGGGCGGGACGCCGTCGACGCCGGTCCCGGGCCCCGGCGGCGGCGCCGCCCGCTCGAGCGGCGGCAGCGGCAGATCGGCGCGCCGCACCCGCAGCAGCGACGCGCGCGCCACCTCGGCGTCGCCCGCGCGCAGGCGGGCCTCGACGATCTGCACCTTGCGCCCGGGTCGTGTGATCGCGGTCTCGACCGTGAGCGGGGCGATCGGCACGGGCCGCAGCAGCTCGAGCGTCAGACGGGCCGGATGCATGTCGCCGCCGCCCGCACGCTCGAGGCAGGTGGCGAGGAGCGCCGCGGGAGCGCCGCCGTGCTGGGCCTCGGGGCTCCACGGCCCGCGCGCCGCGAGGCCGGGGACGAAGCGATCGCCGTCGGGCACGAAGAGGGCCTCGGTCGCGTCGGACATGGCCGTCGATAGAGGGTGTCGGTGCGACCTGGGTCAACCCGTGGCTGGCGTCGCAGGAACCTCCGTGCGATGCAGCGCGCATGCCGGAGCCCGAGCTGCTCGTCGAGAAGACCGACGGCACCGCCGTCCTGACGCTCAACCGTCCCGCCGCGATGAACGCGCTGTCGCGCAGCCTGCGGCGGGCGATCGTCGCCGCCATGCGCGAGATCGAGACCGATCCCGACGTCGGCGTCGTCGTCCTCACCGGCGCGGGCCGCGCCTTCTGCGCCGGCCTCGACCTGAAGGAGCTCGGCGGCGAGACCGGCGGCGACGGCGACATCGGCGGCGCGATCGGCGGCGACGCGGGCGTGACCGACGCCATCAGCCGCTGCACGCGGCCCGTCATCGGCGCCGTCAACGGCGTCGCCGTGACCGGCGGCTTCGAGCTCGCGCTCGCCTGCGACGTGCTCATCGCCTCGACCGACGCGCGCTTCGCCGACACCCACGCGCGCGTCGGCATCCTGCCGGGCTGGGGCCTCAGCCAGAAGCTGTCGCGAGCCATCGGCATCTACCGCGCCAAGCACCTCTCGCTGACGGGCAACTACCTCTCGGCCGCCGACGCCGCCGCCTGGGGCCTCGTCTCCGCCGTCGTGCCGCCGGGCGACCTGCTGCCGGCGGCCCGGCGGCTGGCGCAGGACATGCTCTCGTGCGACCCGGAGACGCTGCGCGGCTACAAGCGCGTCATCGACGCGGGCTTCGCGCAGACGTTCGGCGACGGGCTGCGGACCGAGGCCGAGGCCAACCGCGCCCACGCGCGTACGCTGACGCCCGAGAAGATCGCGGCACGCCGCTCCGCCGTCCAGGCGCGCGGCCGGGCCCAGGTGCAGGAGGGCTAGGCGATGGCGATCGTCGAGCTCGTCCTCGAGGCGACCGGCAAGAACGCGCTGGGCCTCGCCCACATGGAGCGCATCATCCGCGAGACCCGGGCCGCGGGGGGCGCGCCGCTGCTCGTGCGCGGCGCCGGCGACGCCTTCTCGGCCGGCCTCGACCTGAAGGAGGTCGCCGGCAACGACCTCGAGGGCATGCGCCGCTTCCTCGCCACGCTCGAGGAGATGGTCGAGGCCCTCTACGACTACCCGGGCCCGATGGTGGCGGCCGTGAACGGCCACGCCATCGCCGGCGGCTGCGTCATCGCCCTGTGCGCCGAGCACCGCGTGGCAACCTCGAGCCCGCGCGCCCGTATCGGCCTCAACGAGGTGGCGCTCGGCGTCGAGTTTCCTCCGAAGACGCTGGCGATGGTGCGCCGCCGTGTCGCGCCGCGCGCGGTCGAGCGCGTCGTCCTGGGGGCCGCGCTCTTCGCCCCCCAGGACGCCCTCGGGCTGAGCCTCGTCGACGAGCTGGCCGACGATCCGGTGGCCGCCGGCCGCGCCGCGCTGGAGCGGCTCGCAGCCCATCCCGCCGTCGCCTACACGGCCACCAAGCGCGCCCTGCGCGACGGCGGCCTGCACGTCGGCGACGACGAGTGGCGTCGCTTCCAGGCCGAGGCGCTGCCGCGCTGGGCCGGCGACAGCGTGAAGGCGACGTTACGCGCGGTGCTCGGCGGCAAGGCCTGATCCGCCGGCCGCCGACACGCAAACTTCACACCCCCGCAACCGCTCGGGCAAGGACCGCATGACAGACACGGCGCCCTATGCATGGACGCCGTCTGATCGTGGGAGGGCTGATCCTCCCGCTCGCGCTCGCCGGCTGCGCGACGCTCCAGGAGAACCGCACCGCCTGCCGCGTGACCGCGGCCGGCATCGGTGCCGCCGTGGTCGCCGCGTCCGTCGGTGGAGCGGTGAGCGCCATGAACCTATCGAGCAACAAGGAGGCGGGCGCGATCGCAGGGAGCGCCGCGACGGGCGCGGCCGTGGGCGCGGTGCTGGGGCTGGTCGTCGCGCACTGGGCCTGCCCGCAGGACGCCGACGCCTCCGCGCCGCCGCCGCCCGCCCCGGGCGAGCCGTCGCCCGACGGCGCGACCGCTCCGGACACCGCGCCGCCGCCGACGCCCTGACCACCGGCCCGGCGTCGGGATCGGCGCGCAGCCTGGCGTCCCTGGCGGTGACCCGCTACACGTCCCCGACCATGTCCGACGACTTCGCGCACCTCGATGCCACGGCGCAGGCGGAGCTGGTCCGCCGCGGCGACGCGTCACCGCGGGAGCTGGTCGACGCCGCGATCGCCCGCGTCGAGCGCCTGAACCCGACGCTCAACGCAGTGATCCACCCCGCCTTCGAGCGCGCCCGCGCCGCGGCCGCGAGCCCCGAGCTGCCCCAAGGGCCGTTCCGCGGCGTGCCCTTCCTCATGAAGGACATCGGCGGACCCGAAGCCGGGCATCCGTATCACGCAGGCATGCGCTTCCTGCGCGATGCCGACTGGCGGGTGCGCGACGACGCATACATCACGCAGCGCTTCCGCGGTGCCGGCCTGGTGTCGCTCGGCCGCACCAACACGCCCGAGCTGGCGCTGCTGCCGACGACCGAGCCCGAGGCGTACGGCCCCACGCACAATCCGTGGAACCCGGGCCGCTCGAGCGGCGGCTCGAGCGGCGGCGCCGCGGCGGCGGTGGCCGCGGGGCTCGTCCCCTGCGCGCACGCCAGCGACGGCGGCGGCTCCATCCGCGGGCCGGCGAGCATGTGCGGGCTCGTGGGCCTCAAGCCCACCCGCGCGCGCAGCAGCTTCGGCCCGGCCATCGGCGAGCGCTGGAGCGGCTTCTCGGTCGAGTTCGCCGTGACGCGCAGCGTGCGCGACGCCGCCGCGCTGCTCGACGTGATCGCCGGCCCCGGCCTCGGCGATCCCTACGTCGCGACGCCGCCGCAGCGCCCGTACGCGACCGAGGCGACCACGCCGCCCGGGCGCCTGCGCGTCGGCGTGATGCGCCGCCTGCCGCGCGACGGCGCACTCCATCCCGAGTGCCTCGCCGCCGTCGACCGCACCGCGACGCTGCTCGCCGATGCCGGCCACGTCGTCGAGGAGGCGCATCCCGCCGCGCTCGACGAGCACGAGACGGTGATGGTCTACATCGGCATCGTGACGGCCAACACGGCGCGGGCGCTGGCGTCGTGGGGCGACCAGGTCGGCCGCCCGATGACGGCCGGCGACTGCGAGCCGCTCACCTGGATGCTCGCCGAGCGTGGCCGCCAGCTCTCGGCGATCGACCACCTCGCGAACGTCGAGTTCGTCCACGCCTACGGCCGGCGGCTCGCGGCGTGGTGGGCATCGGGCTTCGATCTCCTGCTGACGGCCACGCAGGGCGCCCCGCCGCCCGAGCTCGGCTACATCACCTCGACGCCCGAGGAGCCGCTGCGCGCCTTCATGCGCGCCGCCCCGTACGGCGCCGCCACCCTGCCCTTCAACATGTCCGGGCAACCGGCCGTGTCCCTACCCGTGCACATGACGGCGGACGGGCTGCCGGTCGGCGTGCAGCTCGTCGCGGCCTACGCACGCGAGGATCTGCTCCTGCGGATGGCGGCGCAGCTCGAGGCGGCGGTGGATTGGGCGTCGCGGCGCCCGCCGCTGCACGGCTAGCGGACGCGGCCGGCAGCTAGATCGAAAGCCGCCAGCGCTGTGCGCTTCGCCGTGCGCTGCATGCGGCGCTGCCATGGCCTCGCGTCGCTGCGATCCCGCGCCGGGGCGTCGCGCGTGACGCGACGCGACCTTCGGGTGTGCCGTCACCGGCACATCGCTTGCTCGATGGGCGCCGCATGTTGGCGCGCATCGCTCTCGCGATCGTACTCTGTCTCGCGCTCGGTACCGCCCGCCCGGCGGCGGCGGCCGACGCGATCCCCCTCTACTTCCTCCCCGGCACCGGCGGCACCGGCGTCCTCTCGTTGAGCGCGCCGACCGCGAGCAACGACACGGAGCGCGAGCTCGAGCTGCTCCCCGGCGTCGAGCTGAGCTACGGCGTCTTCGCCAGCGTGCCGATCGGCGCGCCGGAGACGGTGAACCGCGGCGGCGGCACGGGCAATATCTACGCCTACTCGAACCTCGCCACGCCGAGCGCGTGCCTCCAGGTGAAGCTGCAGCTCTACCGCCGGCGGTCCGGCGTCGACACGCCGATCGGCAGCGGCAGCGGCTTCATCGCCACCACGCCGAAGGGCTCCGGCGGCCTCACCAACCCGTTCCTCATCCCCTACATGGTGAACGCCCCGCTCGCCGACCGCGTCCTCGCCGCCGGCGACCAGCTCGTCCTCGACGTCCGCTACCGCAACGACTGCGGCGTCAAGCGCACGCCCCGCCTCGTCTTCGGCTCGGTCGCACGCGCCTCGGCCCTCTCCGGCAGCGACAACTGCCCGAACGTCCCCAACCCCGACCAGGCCGACACCGACGACGACGGCATCGGCGACGCCTGCGACTCCTGCCCGTTCGTCCCCAACCCCGACCAGCTCGATTCCGACGGCGACGGCATCGCCGACGCCTGCGACATCTGCCCCGCCAACCCCGACCCGCTCCAGCTCGACTCCGACGGCGACGGCCGCGGCGACGCCTGCGACAACTGCCCCGCCGTCGCCAACCCCGACCAGCTCGATTCCGACGGCGACGGCCGCGGCAACCTCTGCGACAACTGCCCGGCGATCGCGAACCCCACCCAGACCGACACCGACGGCGACGGCATCGGCAACGTCTGCGACAACTGCCCCGCCGTCGTGAACCCCAGCCAGGCCGACAGCGACGGCGACGAGATCGGCAACGCCTGCGACAACTGCGTCGACGTCGCCAACCCCGATCAGCTCGATTCCGACGGCGACGGCCGCGGCAACGTCTGCGACAACTGCATCAACGTCGCCAACCCGACCCAGACCGACGCCGACTCGGACGGCCGCGGCGACGCCTGCGACAACTGCCCCGCCGTCGCCAACCCGCTCCAGACCAACAGCGACGGCGACACCATCGGCGACGCCTGCGACAACTGCCCCGCGGTCACGAACCAGGATCAGGCCGACGGCGATCTCGACGGCGCCGGCGACGCCTGCGACGTCTGCCCCGGCGTCAGCGACCCGGACCAGGCCGACGCCGACGCCGACAAGCGCGGCGACGCCTGCGACAACTGTCCGCGCATCCCGAACCCCGCCCAGACGGACGCCGACGCCGACGGCATCGGCGACGCCTGCCAGTGCCGCGGCCCGCTGCCGGGCGCCTGCGTCCCGGGCGGCGGCAGCGCCACGCTCGACTGCCTCATCGAGTGGCTCATCTATCCGACGCCGCCGCTCGACCGCCGCGGCACGCCGGACCGCAAGGTACGCTGCTTCGACGGCGACCCCACCTGCGACCTCGACGGCACCGTCGACGGCGGCTGCACCTTCCTCGCCTCGATCTGCGCCAACAACGTCGACTCCCGGCTCGCCTGCACGGCGAGCGGCATCGCCACGCTGTCGGCGTCGCCGCCCCAGCTCGGCACCGAGCTGCTCGCCGCGCTGCCGGTCCTCACCGAGCGCTGCACCACGCCGCAGCTCCTGCGCGTCGCGCTGAAGCCGCGCGGCGCCACCTTCGGCCGCACCACCCTGCGCGCCAAGGTGAAGGCGCGCAGCGTCCTCCAGCCGAACGGCAAGACCGTCAGCGACGCGGATTCCATCACCCTCACCTGCGAGCCCGCGCCCGGGTGATCCAGCCGCCGTCCGGGACGACCTCCTCCGTTGCCCGGATGGCTCGGGGCGGCGGCGGCTGGATGCCGCCGCCGCTCCACCCCTGCCGCCGCCCCCACAGGTGCGCCACGACGACGGCGGTTTACGGCTTCGCGGCGGCGATGCTATGGCCTGCGCACGCGCGTCGCCGGTCCCCGCGCCGCGACAGGCGCGCGATCCCCGATGAGCGCCCAGCCGACCGGCGACCTGCCCGCCCTGCGTGACGCCACCGTCCTCGTGACGGGCGGCTGCGGCTTCATCGGCTCGCACCTCGTGCGCCGCCTCCTCGCCGAGGGCAGCCGCGTGGTCGTGCTCGACAGCCTGCGCTACGGCGACGCCGCCAACCTCGGCGCCGACGCCGACCGTATCCGCCTCGTGCGCGCGACCCTGGGCCACGCGCCGCGTGCGGTGCTCGAGGACGCGTGTCGCGGCGCCGACCTGCTGGTCCACCTCGCCGCCGAGAAGCACAACCAGTCGCGCGACGATCCCGACGCCGTCCTGACCGCCAACGTCCTCGGCACCCGACTCCTCTTCGAGTGCGCCGCCGCGGCGGGCGTCCGCAAGACCGTGTTCGCGTCGTCGCTCTATGCCTACGGGCGCCTCACGGGTCCGCCGATGGACGAGGCCGAGGTGCCGCTGCCGGCGACGATCTACGGCATCTCGAAGCTCTGCGGCGAGCGCCTGCTCGCGCACTACGCGTCGCCGGACGGCATGCACGGCGACGTGCTGCGCTACTTCTTCGTCTACGGGCCGCGCCAGTTCGCCGGGATGGGCTACAAGTCGGTCATCCTGCGCAACTTCGAGCGGCTCGCCCGCGGCGAGGCGCCGCGCATCTTCGGCGACGGCCGCCAGGCGCTCGACTACGTCTACGTCGACGACGTCGTCGCGGCGACGCTGCGCGCGCTCTGCGCGCCGACGAGCGGCGCGCTCCTGAACGTCGCCTCGGGCGTCGCCGTCCGCGTCGCGGAGCTCACCGCCGCCATGTGCACGGCCGCCGGCAGCGCGCTGGCGCCGGTCCACGAGCCGCCCGACTGGACCGCGGGCTCGTGCCGCGCCGGCACCAACGCCCGCATCCGGGCGGCGCTCGACTGGACGCCGCGCGTGCCGCTCGCCGAGGGGCTCGCGCGCACCTGGGCCTGGATGCGGGAGGCGCCGGCGGCATGACGCCCACCGTCTCCGTCGTCGCGCCCTGCCTGAACGAGGCCGGCAACCTGCCCGAGCTGGTCGAGCGGCTCGACCGTGCCCTGCGCAAGAAGGACGTGCGCGGCGAGATCGTCCTCGTCGACGACGGCAGCACCGACGACACCCCCGCCGTGACGGCGCGGCTCCAGGCCGCCTACCCGAGCCTCGTCGTCGTGCGCCATCCGGTGAATCGCGGCATCGAGGAGGGCTGGCGCTCGGGCCTGCGCGCGTCGCACGGCACCTACGTCTGCTTCATCGACGCCGACCTGCAGAACCTGCCCGAGGACGTCCCGCGCCTGCTGCGCGAGCTGCGTCAGTCGGGCGCCGACCTCGTGCAGGGCTGGCGCAGCACGATCGGCCGCGAGCGCGACCATCGCTACTGGTTCTCGATCGGCCTCAACGCGATCCTGAACGGCCTCTTCGGGATGCGCGCGCGGGACAACAAGTCCGGCTTCGTCCTGGCGCGGCGCGAGGTGCTCGAGGACGTCCTCACCCACCGCTACCGCTATCGCTACTACCAGACCTTCATCCGCGTCGCGGCGCAGTCGCGCGGCTACACCGTGCGCGAGATCGAGACGCTCTTCGACAAGCGCCTCCTCGGCACCTCGTTCCTGGGCGCCCTGCCCCTGCGCGCGATCCTGTGGTCGCTCGTCGACGTCGCCAAGGCGTGGGTCGAGTTCCGCCTGGCGCCGAAGCGCGAAGGCGCGATGGCCGACTTCCTGCGCGACAATCCGCCGGCGCGCGCGACGCCGCCCCTGCGCGGCTGGCGCGCGCTCTGGATGCGCCTGTTCTTCGCGACCATGCCGGTGCACCACTGGATGATCACGCGGCAGGCGCGGCACTACTACGACGAGCTGCTGCGCACGCAGTGGCTCGGGCCCGCGCAGGTCCGCGCCCTCCAGGAGCGCAAGCTGCGGCGTCTGGTCGCGCAGGCGTACCACCACACCGCCTACTGGCGGGAGCGCATGGACGCGCTCGGGCTCGGGCCCGAGGACATCCAGACGCTCGACGACCTGCGCAAGCTGCCGCTGCTCTCGAAGGACGACGTCCGCGAGCACCTCTACTTCGATCTCCTCTCGGACAACCACGACAAGCGCCGCATCCAAAAGGTCACCACCAGCGGCTCCACCGGCGAGCCCCTCGTCTGCTACGCCGACCAGCATCAGCTCGAGATCCGCTGGGCCGCGACGCAGCGGAGCATGGAGTGGACCGGCTACCGCTTCGGCGACCGCACGGCCCGTCTCTGGCACCAGACCATCGGCATGACCTGGTCGCAGATCCTGCGCGAGCGCATCGACGCCTGGTTCAACCGCCGCCTGTTCATCCCGGCGTTCGAGATGACGGACGCGAACATCGCGCGCTTCGTCGACGCGCTGCGCCGCCACCGTCCCGTCCTGATCGACGGCTACGCCGAGTCGTTCAACTTCCTCGCCTGGTTCCTGAAGCACCACGGTCTCCCCGGGCTGCGCCCGAAGGGTCTCATCTCGTCGGCGCAGGCGCTGCCCGATCACAGCCGCGAGGTGATCGAGAAGGCGTTCGGCTGCGGCGTCTTCGACAAGTACGGCAGCCGCGAGTTCTCCGGCATCGCCTGGGAGTGCGAGGCCCACGACGGCCACCACGTGGTCGCGGAGAGCTACGTCGTCGAGATCCTGAAGGACGGCCTCCCCGCACGCCCGGGCGAGATGGGCGAGGTCGTGATCACCGACCTCACGAACTTCTGCATGCCGCTCATCCGCTACCGCGTCGGCGACCTCGCCGTGGCGATGGACGACGACACGGTCTGCACCTGCGGCCGCGGCCTGCCGCGCATCGGCCGCATCGAGGGCCGCGTGCAGGCCATCATCGTCGCCGAGAACGGCGCCTACATCCCCGGCACCTTCTTCGCGCACCTCTTCAAGGACTTCGACCACGTCGTCCGCCAGTACCAGGTCGTCCAGGAGCACCGCGGCGCGATCCGCCTCCGCGTCGTGAAGGGCCTGCGCCACACCGACGCGCAGTTCGCCGCGTTGCTGGCGCTCCTGCGCGAGTACCTCGGCGCGGGCATGGCGATCGACGTGGAGTTCGTCGAGCGCATCGAGATGGTGCGCACGGGGAAGCATCGCGCGACGATCTCCACGCTGTCGCTCGACCTGCAGGCGTCGTCTCCGGCCGTGAATGCGGGGTGACGGAGGCGCGGGAGGGGGGGCGCGCGGTTCCCCTCGGCGCGACCCGCAGCGCCTGGCGCGCGCCCGAGGCTCGGCAGCGCCCGCGCGACGTGGGGAGCGCGCCTGGAGCGAGGACCGGAGCGGGCACGGGGACCCCGCGCCCCGCCCGCCGCACCATCACTCCTCCGTCCCTCCCGCCGGCGCCTCCCCGGTGAGCAGCGCCCGCCGCTGCTCACGGAACCAGCGGGAGAGCTCGCGCCGCTGGGCCGCCCGCTCGCGCGGATCGACCTCGTCGCCGCGGGCGGCGTTCAGCTCGGCGAGCTTGCGGCGGTACTCCGCGCCCAGATTCGTCATCGCCTGGGCGCGCTGGCGCTGCTCGACGTCGGGCTGGCCGCGGCGCGCGGCGGCGGCGCCGGTGATCGCGCCGGCGCCCGCCGCGGCGGACGGCGCGACCGGCGGGGCTTCCTGGAGCTTCGTCACCCGGCCTTCGACGCCCGTCAGGCGGGTGTCGACGGCGGCGAGTTGGTCACGCAGGGCCTTCGTGTCGGGGAGACCGGTCTCGACGGCGGAGAGGCGGCGGTCGAGGTCGGCGAGGCGGCTCTCGAGCGCGGCGACCCGCTCCTTCGTGGGATCGGCGACGTCACCGCAGCCGGCGAACGCGAGGGCCAACAGGGTCGTCGAGGCCAGGAGGGCGACGCGAAGGCGCATGCACCACCAATGACGAGCGCCCGCCTGGGGGGCAAGCAGTCGGAGCGGCGGCGTGTCAGCCGAGGAGGCGCCGCGCGAGCGCACGTGCGACGCGGCGGCCGTCGAGCGCGGCGGAGACGATGCCGCCGGCCCAGCCGGCGCCCTCGCCGGCGGGATGGAGCCCGGCGACGCCCGGGCTCTCCAGCGTTTCGGGATCGCGCAGCACGCGCACCGGCGAGCTGGTGCGCGTCTCCACCCCCACGAGCTGCCCCTCCGCCCCCGCGAAGCCGGGCAGACGCGCGTCGAACGTGCGCATGGCGACGCGCAGGCGGGCCACGATCCCGGGCGGCAGCACGGTGGCGAGGTCGGTCGCGACGAGCCCGGGCCGATAGCTCGTCGCGAGCGGCGCGGGCGTGGCGCCGCGGCCCTCGACGAACGCGTCGGCGCGCTGCACGGGCGCGCGGTTGCCGCCGCCGCCGGCCTGCGCCGCCCGCGTCTCGAGCCCCTCCTGGAGGCGGACGCCGAAGAGCGGGTCGGCGTCGGGATGCTCGGGCAACGGACCGGCGACCAGGTCGAGCCCGAGGGCGCGTCCCGCGTCGCCGCACCAGTCGGCCGGCTCGAGCTGCACGACGAGCCCCGAGTTCGCGAACGGCGAGTCGCGGCGGCGCAGACTCATGCCGTTCACGACCACGCGCGACGACGCCGTGCTGGCCGGCACGATGAAGCCGCCCGGACACATGCAGAAGCTGTAGACGCCGCGGGCGTCGACCTGCGCCGTGAGCTCGTAGAACGCGGCCGGCAGCGCGCAGGCGTCGCGCAGGCCGCCGTACTGCCGCTGGTCGAGCCACGGCTGCGGATGCTCGATGCGCACGCCGAGCGCGAAGCCCTTCGCGGCGAGCGGTGCGCCCGCGCGGCGGAGCATCGCGAGCGCATCGGGCGCGCTGTGGCCGGTGGCGAGGACGACCGCCGCGGCCGGCAGCGTCTCGGTCGCACCCTCGTCGACGTCGCGCACGACGACGCCGGCCACGCGCCCGTCCTCGACCACCAGCGCCACGGCGCGCGTGGCGAAACGCACGCGGCCGCCGCCGCTGCGGATGCTCTCGCGCAACGCCGCCACGACCCGCGGCAGGCGGTTCGAGCCGATGTGCGGCCGCCAGCTCGTCAGCACGTCGAGCGGCGCACCGTGCGCGACCAGCAGCTCGAGCACGCCGCGCACGGCGTCGCGCCGTCCGGCGCGCGCGTAGAGCTTGCCGTCGGAGTAGGTCCCCGCCCCGCCCTCGCCGAAGCAGTAGTTCGAGTCGGGGTCGATCGCCTGCCCCCGGTTCGCCGCCGCGAGCGCGTGGCGGCGCGTCTGCACGTCGCGTCCGCGCTCGACGACGGTGACGCGCAGGCCGGCGGCGAGCGCGTCGAGCGCACAGCACAGGCCGGCCGGCCCGCTGCCGACGACGACCACGTGCGGCGCCCCCGGCGCCGGCGGCACGAGGACGGCCGGCGTGGTGCGCGGCGACGGCGGCACCGGCTCGCCCGGCGCCCACACGTCGACGACGATCCGCCAGCAGCGCTCGCGCCGGCGGGCGTCGAACGAGACGCGCCGCACGCGCGCCTCGCCGAGCACACCCGCCGGCACGCCGGCGCGCCCGAGCAGCGTGCGCAACGCGGCCGCGTCCAGCGACGGCTCCTCCGCCGACGGCGGAAGCGTCAGCACGACTTCGCGCGGCACGCGCGATGCCTCCGGGGACCCTCCGCCGCCTCAGGGCACGCGGGCCCGCACCCAGCTGCCGATCGCGGCGATGGCCTCGTCCGCCTCGGGCAGCAGCGGCGCGAACGCCTGCCAGACGTGGATCATGTCCTCCCAGGGCTCGAGGGTGACGTCGACGTCGGCCGCTCGGGCGCGCTCCGCGAGGCGAACCGAATCGTCGAGCAGCGTCTCGGCCGTACCCACCTGGACGAGCAGCGGCGGCAGGCCGCGGAGGTCGGCGTGGAGCGGCGACGCGAGCGGCGTGCGCGCGGGCGCGGCGCCGAGGTAGGCCGCGGCGAGACGGAGCGCGCCGTCGCGCCGGATCATCGGATCGCGCTCGGCGTGCGAGTCCATGGTCGCGCCCGTCACCTCGAGGTCGGTCCACGGCGACAGGCACACGCCGCCCGCCGGGCGCGGGAGCTGCGCGTCCCGGGTCGCGAGCAGCGTCGCCAGCGTGAGACCGCCGCCGGCCGAATCCCCGGCCACGACCACGCGCTCGGGCGCGACTCCCTGGCCGAGCAGCCAGCGATAGACCGCCGTCGCGTCGTCGAGCGCCGCGGGGAACGGGTGCTCCGGCGCCAGACGGTAGTCGACGGCCAGCCCCCGCATCGCGGTGGCCGCGGAGAGCCGCGAGACCAGGGCGCGGTGCGTGTTGATCGACCCGATGCAGTATCCGCCGCCGTGCAGATAGAGCAGCACCGCGTCGTCGCGCGCGCCGTCGGCGACGATCCACTCGCAGGGGACGTCGGCGACCCGCAGCGGCGTGCAGGCGACACCCTCCGGGACCGGGCTCGTGCCGACCAGCGCCTCGAGCCCCTGGCGCAGCCGCACGACGTCGAAGTCGACGATCGCCGGGCGGCTGCGCAGGAGCTGGATGATCATCTCGAGCTGGGGGCTGGCCATGTGCGGGCGTCGTACCAAATCCCGCCGGGCACCGGCCAGCAGCGTCGTATCCATACGCACAGCGCCATCATCCCGACACGGCGAGCCGCCCGCTCCGGTCGGGAGGGCCGGCCCGGAGGGCCGACCACACGCCGTGGGCTGAGGCATGCCGGTTGCAGCACAGCGGGGCCCCTACGCGGCGTACCCCGTCAGAAACGTGGCAGCCCCCGATCATCACGAGATCCTCGGCCAGCGCCTGCGGGTCACCCTCACCGGCTTCCTCGCCATCGCGATCGGGTCGACTCTGCTGGACGCGCTCTCGCAGCCGCAGGCGCGCGACGCGCTGCTCGCCCTGAAGGCCGGACAGATACTGCTCCTCGGCGCGGCGCTCTGGGCCGTCCGCAGCATGCGGACGCCCGCACGACTGCTCGCGGCCGGAACCGGCACCATGGCCCTGCTGTTCGCCAGCAGCGCCGTCGCCGCGGTCCTGCGCGGCGACGGTCAGGTCGCGGCGCTCGTGGTGATCGCGGCCAACGTCGCCACCGCCGCGTTGATCCCGTGGGGCGGACGCGCCCAGCTCGCGGTGGCGCTCGCGTCCGGGCTCGGGGCGGCGGCCGCCCTCGTGACCCTCGGGCGCCCGTTCCCCGCCGACCCCTACGGCATCGCCGGCGTCGTCGGGGCGCTGGCGGGCACCGTGGTGGTCGCGCGGCAGCAGGAGCTCGGCCGGCGCGCGCGCAAGGCGGTCGCGACCCTCTTCGCCGGCCACACCCGCATCCTCGAGATGATCGCGACCGGCACGCCGCTCGAGGTCGTGCTCGATGCGCTCTGCCGCATGATCGAGTCGCAGGCGCCCGGCCTCCTCTGCTCCGTGCTGCTCCGCCGCGACGACCGCCTCCACGCGGGCGCGGCGCCCTCGCTCCCCCCCACTTGGACGGCGGCGATCGACGGCATCGCCATCGGTCCCGAAGCCGGCAGCTGCGGGTCGGCCGCCTTCCATCGCGTGCCGGTGGTGGTGCACGACGTCTGCACCGACCCGCGCTGGGTGCGCTACCGCGACCTCGCCGCCGCCCACGCGCTGCGCGCCTGCTGGTCCGTCCCGATCGTCGCGGCGGACGGGACCTGCCATGGGACGTTCGCGATGTACTACCGCGAGCCGCGCACTCCGGGGCGGGCGGAGTGGCGGCTGCTCGAGTCGGCCGCGCGCCTGGCCGGCGTCGCGCTCGAGCGCGGGCGCGCCGCGGCGGCGCTCGAGACGTCGCAGCGGGAGCTGCTCGACGAGTCGCAGGTGAGCCGCGCGCTCGCCGGCGTCGGCGAGGCGATGATCGCGACGATCGACGAGCCGCTCGTGCTCGAGCGCCTCTGCCGCTTCGCGGCGGAGCTGCTCGCCGCCGACGCCGCCAGCGTCGTCCTCCTCGACGCCGACGGCGAGACCTTCCGCATCCCCTCGACGCACGGTCACAGGCCGGAGCACGAGGCCGCCCTGCGCGGCTTCACCATGCCGGCGTCGCTGCTGGCACCCCTCGTCGAGACGCTGCGCACGACGGCGGCCGTGGAGGTGCCCGCGGGGCAGCTGCGCTCGGAGCAGGCGCGACGCATCTACGGCTGGCTCGGGGTGGCGCGGGTGCTCTCCGTGCCGCTCTGGCGCGGGCCTGCGATCGCCGGCTTCCTCTGCGCGGCGCGCCGGACCGACCGCGCGTTCACCGCCGTCGAGTCGCGCATCGCGTCCGGCCTCGTGCATCTCGGCGCGCTCGCGCTGGAGAACGCGCGCCTCGTCGACGAGCTGCGCACCGCGACGCGACTCAAGTCCGAGTTCGTTTCCACCATGTCGCACGAGCTGCGCACGCCGCTCAGCGTGATCATCGGCTACACCGAGATGCTGCGCGACACCGACGTCGCGCCCGAGGAGCGCGCCGCCCTCCTCGAGCGCGTACGGCGCCAGAGCCTCGAGCTGCTCGAGCTGATCGAGGCGACGCTCGACCTCGGCCGCCTCGAGGCCGGCCGGGACCGCCCGCAGCTGGAGCCGATCGACGTGGTGGCGCTCTTCGCCGAGCTCGAGGTCGACTTCGCGACCATGCGACGCCCCCCCGGCCCGGAGCTCGTCTGGGAGGCCGCGGCGGGCGCGTCGCTCGTCACCGACCCGCGCAAGCTGCGCACGGTGCTGAAGAACCTCGTCGGCAACGCGCTCAAGTTCACGCCCTCGGGCAGCATCGTCGTCTCCAGCCGCGAGACGCCGGCGGCGGCGGTCCTCACCGTGCGCGACACCGGCATCGGCATCCCCGAGGCGCAGCTGCCGGTCATCTGGGACATGTTCCGGCAGGTCGACGGCTCGGACGCGCGCTCGTACGCCGGCGTCGGGCTCGGGCTCTACATCGTGCGCCGCCTCGTGGGGCAGCTGGGCGGGACGGTGACGGTCGCGAGCGTCGTCGGCCAGGGCACGACCTTCACCGTGACCCTCCGGCGCGAGCAGGCGCCGCTGCGCGCCGTCGGTTGAGCACCGCGGACGCGGCGCGACCGCTCGGCCTCGCGCCGACGGGAAGCGGCTCCGGCTCGAGCGCGATCGCCGTCAGTCCGCGAGGGCGACCCAGCGGCTCACGGACATCGTGAGGGCCACGATCGCGGCGACGACGCCGGCCACCACCACCACCACGCCCACCACCAGCGCCCCCACGTAGAACTCGTTGGCGACCTTGCCGAACCGGCCCTCGGAGCGCTGTCTCGGTTTGGGCATGTGCGCGCCTGTACGTGACCTCGAAGATAGCACACGGTCGGGGGCAGCCGGCATCACGTTCCTCCCGCGTCCCGCAGTCGGGGCAGCACCTTGGCCGCGAACAACTCGAGGCCCTGCCAGCCGAGCTCGGGCGACATGCCTCCCATGAGGGGGTGCAGCACGAGGCGCCCGGTCTCGCGGGCGAGCGCGACGCACTCGTCCGGCGTGAGCACCTGGTAGACGCCGCTGCGGCGGACGTCGTCGATCGTCTGCGCCTCGACGTGGACCTGCGAGCGCTGGTCCGGCGTCTGCCACGAGGCGTACGTCTGGGCGTCGTAGAGCGCGTGCGGCGCGATGCGCGCCCAGTCGCGCTCCGGATCCTCGCTCACGTGGACGAAGCCCGGCCCACCCGGCATCGCGACGAAGCCCGTGACGCCGAGCTTCGCGCACTCGGCCTCGTAGATCTCGGCGAGCTTCGGGTCGGCGACGGCGGGGAAGAAGCCCGCACGCAGGCGGGCGGCGCGCCTGGCGGCCTTGTCGGTCGAGCCGCCGATCAGCACCATCGGCGGCGACGGCGGCGCCGGCGTGACGCGGACCATCCGCCCGCGCCACTCGAACGGCTCGCCGGTCCAGGCGCGGCGCATGACCTCGACGTACTCCTCGAGGAGCCGGCCGCGCTGGCGGCGCTCGATGCCCGCCATCACGAACTCCTCCTCGCGATAGCCGAGGCCGGCCACCATCGAGAGCCGCCCGCCGCTCACCAGCGCGACGACGGCGATCTGCTCCGCGAGCCGCACCGGATCGTGCAGCGGGATCAGGGCGGCGGCGATGTTGATGCCGAGG
Source organism: bacterium (assembly GCA_026129405.1). Taxonomy (NCBI): domain Bacteria; species bacterium. The sequence goes on along the minus strand of JAHCID010000008.1, from coordinate 114,014 downwards.
CGCTGCGTACGGCCGGCGATCGCGGCGGCGAGCGTCACCGGCGCCGACATGAAGCCGTCCTCGACGCCGTGGTGCTCGGAGAGGACGGCCATGTCGAGCCCGAGACGATCGGCCCAGGCGCACTGATCGAGGCACGCGCCGTAGAGCTCCGCATGGCCGGTCCTGGCGAACGCGGGCGCACGCAGGTCGTAGCGGAGCGCGATCATCGTCATACGGCTCGCCTCATGGGCGGAGCTGTAGCACGGCCGCCCCCCGGGCCGTCCATCCGCCGAAGGGGCGCCTCTGCGTGCAGGCCTGCCCGATCCGGCCGCCAATGGACGCCCGGGCGCGCGCGGGCTAGAGCGGGACGCCGATGCGTCGCGCGCTCCTCTTTGCCGCCCTGGCCCTCCTCGCCGCCTGCGAGAAGTCGATCGAGCATCCCTACCCCGACGCGGTGGTCGAGGCCTTCATGGCCTCGTGCCGCGCCCAGCGCGGCACCACCGTCGAGTCCTGCTCGTGCTCGATCGAGAAGCTCCAGCGTGCCTTCACGCTGGAGCAGTTCCGCGACTTCGAGGCGCGCCTCGCCCGCGGCGAGGCGCCCGCCGAGATGTTCAACGCCATCGCGGAATGCCGCGGTGGCTGAGAGGGCTCAGCGAAAGTAACGCGGCGGCAGGCCCGGCCAGACGTTCGAGGGCGTCGACGACGCCTTCGCGTTCGCCGGCTCGATCGGCAGGCGGGGCACCGCCGCGGCCTTGCGCGGCGCCTTCCCCGGCGCGACGACGGCGGTCGCCTTCTCGACCAGCGTCTTCGCGACGGCGACGGTCGTGGCCACCACGCCGGCCACCGCCTTCGCCACCTGCTTCGCCGCGGGGCGCGGCGCGGGCTTCTTCGCCGCGCGCGCGGCGGCCGGCCTGCCGGCGGCCTTTCTGGTGACGGCCTTCCCGGCGACCGCCGTCTTGGCGAGCGCCGTCTTGGCGAGCGCCGTCTTGCCGGCGGCCCTCTTGCCGGGCGTCTTCGTCGCCGCCGTCGTCTTGCCGATCGGCTTCGCGGCGCGAGCGGCGGGCTTGGCCGCCTTCGCGACGGTCTTCTTCGCCGTCGGCTTCGTGCTGCGAGCGGAGGTGCGCTTCGTTGCGGTCGCCTTGCGGCTGCTCTTGGGCATGAGCGCTCGGCTACCACGACGCCGGGCGCGCGTCACGCCGTCGCGTCATAGATCCGCGAGCGCGCTCGCCTCGACCCAGCCGCGCGCGCCGTCGCCACGCGCCACCTGCCGCCATCCTTCGCGCGCCCCGAGCACGCGCAGCACGCTGCCCGGCGCCGCCGTGAAATGCGACGTCCCGGTCGCCGACGGCTCGAAGCGCACGCTCACCGCGGCGGGCGCGACGACCACGGCCTCGGCGCGCAGATCGACGGTCGCGAGTCGCCAGCCGAACGACAGCAGCACGACCAGCCCGGCGAGCCCGACCGCGAACGCCGCGCGTCGCAGCCCGCGACGCGCGCCCGGCACGAGCCGCGCCGCCACCAGCAACCCGAACAGCAGCCACCAGGCGACGGCCGCCGCGCCCGCGAGCTCGTCCGCGGTCGCGACGTCCGCGAGCGGAAGGCCGCGCGCACCCACAGGGGCGCCGGCGGCGGCTCCGTGCCCGGCGCCCGCGCGAAGCCGAGGTTCGCGGCGACGTCGGCGTCGCGCGGCAGCAGCCGGTGCGCGCGCGTACGCCCACACCGCGCCGCCGGCGTCGCCGGCGCGCAGGCGGGCGTTGCCGAGGTTGTAGTACGTGGGGCCGCTCTCGACGCCCGCCGCCAGCACCTGGGCGTACGCGTCGGCCGCCTCGGCGAAGCGCCCGTCGGCGTAGAGCGCGTTGCCGCGGAAGAACGCGGCCTGCGGGGTCTCGTCGGCGGCGGGCGCCGGGCCCGCGAGCCCGAGCCCCAACGCCACCAGGCACGACGCTGCCGTCGCGCCGAAGCCGCGCCCGAGACGGCGCTCGCGCTCGAGCGTGCGCACGATGCCCTCGGCCTGGCCCAGCGCCCGCTCGGCCTCGCCGTCCGCGCTGCTCCCGGGTGCGAAGCGCACGCGCTCGCAGGTCGCGAGCAGCGTGCGCAGGTCGTCGACGACCGCTCCGCCCGCCCGCGTGCCGCGCAACCGCTCGCCGGCGCGCTCCGGGTCGACGCTGCCGGGCGGCAGGTCGAGCTTCGCGGACAGGTAGGCCGTGACCGCCTGCGCGACCGCATCGACGCAGCCGGCGCGGTCGCCGCCCTGGAGACGCGTGCGCGCCGCCGCGAGCGACGTCCGGGCGGTCCGTCCCGCGGCCGAGAAGCGCGCGAAGCGCGCATCGCTGCCGAGGCGCTGCCGCCGCGCCGTCCACAGCATCACCGCGACCCAGACGAGCGGCGGGACGAGCTGGAGCAGCCAGAACGCCGGCCGCCGCCAGCGCGCCGCCGCCGCCGGCACGAGGGCGCCCGGCGCGTCCTTGATGAAGACGAGGTCGCGCCCGAGGGGCTCGGGCGTCGCGACCGCGGGAGCCGGCCTGGCGGCGGCCCCGACGACCTGCGGCGTCGGCGTGCCGGGTGCCGGGTGGACCACGGCGAGCACGATCGGGCCGTGCTGCGCGACGCGGTAGGCGCGTGCCTCGGGATCGAAGTACGCGAGACGCACCGGCGGCAGCGTCACCGTGCCGGGCTGCTGCGGGATCACCACCTGCTCGAAGACCCGCGTGATCTCGCCGGGCGTCGTGGCCGGCTGCTGCGCCGCCGCCTGCACCGGATACACCTTGAGCCCCGGCCGCTCCGCCACCGCGGGCGTGGCCGCCCCTTCGAGCGTGCCGGTGCCGCGCACCGTGATGGTGAGCGTCACCGGATCACCGGCGGCGAGATCGCGCGGCGCCGCCGCGACGTCGAGCGAGAACCTGCCTACCGCGCCGCCGAAGTCCGCAGGTCGTCCCGCCTCGGGCAGCGGCAGCACCTCGAGCGTGATCGCTTCGGAGCGCAGCTCGATCGGCTGGCGACCCGAGCCGCCGAGGAAGAAGCCGCGCCGCGGCCGCTGCATCACCTGCGCCAGGCTCATGGTCGCGGGGCCGACGCTCAGCGTGCCCACGCGCAGCGGCACCAGGGTGGTCGTGAAGTCGACCAGCTGGAAGGCGCCGTCGGCCGTCCGCACCGACCGCTGGGACGGCTCGCGGAACGGATCGAGCGCGAAGCCGTCGCCGCCGATCACCGGATACTGGAGATCGCCCACGCTCGTGTCGCCGACCCACAGCGACAGGCCGAGCGGCAGCCGCTCGTGCAGGTACACCGTCGTCTTCGGCGCCTCGAGCACGAGGCGCAGCTGCTCGCCGCCGGTCGGGCCGCCGGTCGGCGATGCCGTCACCGTGAGCCGCGGGCTGCCGGCGCCGAGCTTCGTGCCCTCGTAGTCGAGCGTGATCGGCCCGACCGAGAACAGCCCCTCGCGCTGCGCCACCACCGTGTAGTGGTGCGTGATCGACGACGTCATCTGGCCGTTGACGATCGAGACCTGGGTCTCCGGGCCGACGTAGCGGATCGAGAGGCCGTCCGGCGGCGTCAACGTCGGCACGGGCGCGTCCTGCGCACCGTTCACGGTGACCGCCAGGTCGACGGGATCGCCCACCGCCGCGCGCGACGGCTCGAGGCGCGCCGAGAGCGTCACCGCTGCCCGCGCCGGCGCCGCGGCGGCGACCACGAGCAGGGCCAGCAGCGCGAGAAGGCGTCGCATCACCAGTCCTGCGCCGGCCCGGCCACGCGCCCTCCCTGCATGCGTCGCGCGACGTCCTCGGGCGAGACCTCCTCCGCCCGCTGCGCGTCGAGCAGCGCCGCGGCCTCCTCGGGGCTCATCTCGCCGTCGCGGCGCTCGCCGGCGGAGTCGTCGCCCTGCGGCTGCTCCTTCGACGGCTCCCCCGCCTCGGACGGAGCCGCCTGCGACGGGGCCTCCTCCGCCTCGGGCTGCGGCGCCTGGTCGCCGGCCTGCTCCTGCGGCGGCTCGTCGTCCCGCGGCTGGGGCTCGCCCTGCTCGTCGGGCTGCTGCGGCGGCTCCTGCTCCGCCGGCTGCTCGGGGGGTTGCTCCGGGGACGGCGGCTGGCCGTCCTCGGGCTGCCGATCCTCCGGCTTCGGCTCCTCGCCCGCCTGCTGCCGGTCGTCCTGCGGCTGCCGATCCTTCGGCTGCTCCTCGCCCCGCTGCTGCTCCTGCTCCTGCTCCTGCTGCTTCAGCTTCTCCTCGAGCGCCGCCACCTTCTTCGCCACCAGCTCGAGGTTGTACTTGGCGTCGGTGAGCGTCGGGTCCGCCGTCAGCGCACGCCGGTAGGCGACGAGCGCTTCGCCCCACTGCTGGAGCGTCTCCTGCGGCTTCTCCTGCTCCGACGCCTCGCCGCGGCGCACGCGCGTGTTGCCGACGTTGTACCAGGTGCGCGCGGCGCGGGCCGGATCGTCGCCCGGCGCCGCCGGCACCTTCTCGTACGACCCCAGCGCCTCGTCCCACTTCTGCAGGCGGTAGAACGCGGCACCGAGATCGTAGTGCAGCGCCGGCACCTCCGGCGTGTCGACGAGCGCCTCGTTCCACGCCTGCGCCGCCTCGGGGAACCGGCCCTCGCGGTAGAGCGTCACGCCCTCGCGCGCCTTCGCGTTCGGATCGAGCCAGCCGATCGACAGGCTCGCGATGACGAGCGCCGCCGCCGGCGCGCGCGCCGCGCCCCAGAAGCGCCGCCCGCGGCCGCCGGCAGCGGATCGCCGATCGGAGACCAGCGGCTCCAGCAGCAGGAGGACGAGCGCCACCAGCAACGGCCAGCGATAGCGCGCCTCGTAGCGCTTCTCGAGCGTCGAGCCGAGCTGGCGCGGATCGAGCTCCGCGATGTGGTCGCGGTAGAGCTCGGCGAGCCCGGGCCCGGTGCCGGCGAGATGCAAATAGACACCGCCGGTGTCGACCGCGACCTGCTCGAGCGTGGTCTCGTCGAGACGCGACTTCACCGCCTGCCCGCGCCGGTCCTTGAAGAAGCCGGGCCCCTGCTCCGCCGGCAGCAGCTCGCCCTCGGTGGTCCCGAGGCCGACGGTGAAGATCGCGACGCCGCGCTCCTTCGCACGCGCGACGGCGGCCTTCCAGTCGCCCTCGTGGCTCTCGCCGTCGGTCACCAGCACGATCGCCTGGTGCCGTCCCTCCCGGCCCTCGAACGCACCGAGGCTCGTGTCGATGGCGACGGCGAGCGCCGTGCCGCCGCGCGGGATGATCCCGACGTCGGTCGCCTGGAGGCTCTCGAGGAACGCCCCGTGGTCGAGCGTCAGCGGGCACTGCACGAACGCCGAGCCGGCGAACGGCACCAGGGCCAGGCGATCGTCCCTGGCGGCGTCGGCGAGGTCGCGGATGGCGAGCTTCGCGCGCGCGAGGCGGTTCGGCTTCACGTCCGTCGCCAGCATGCTGCGCGAGGTGTCGAGCGCGACCACGATGTCGATGCCCTCGCGCCGCAGCTCCTCCCAGCGAAAGCCCCAGCGCGGCCCGCCGAGCGCGAGGCCGAGGCAGGCCACCGCCGCCACCACGAGCGCCGCGCGCAGGCGCCGCCGGCGGGGGTCGACGTCGGGCGCCACCACGGGCAGGAGGCTCGCCGCGACGAAGGTCCGGAGGGCACGCGCCCGCCGGCCCGCCGCCCACACGAAGAACGCCGCCAGCGCCGGCGCCGCGAGCAGCGCCAGCAGGAACGGCGGATGGTCCCAGCGCACGGCGTCCATCACGGCAGCTTCCGCAGGCGGGTCTCGCCCAGCACGGCTTCACCCAGCACCAAGAGGAGCGCCGGCCACAGGAGCCACGCGAACGCCTCGCGCCGCTCCTCGTGCTCGGGCGCCTCGATCGGCGCCTTCTCGGCGCGGTCGATCTCGGCGTAGATCTCGCGCAGCGAGTCCGTGTCGGTGGCGCGGAAGTAGCGGCCGCCGGTCTCCTTCGCGATCGCCTCCAGCGTCGGCTCGTCGATGTCGACCTGCACCGGCCGATAGACGGTGCCGCCGAACGGGTCCTGCATCGGGAACGGTGCCATGCCGCGCGTGCCGGCGCCGATCGTGTAGACCTTGATGCCGAGCGCCTTCGCCGCCTCGGCCGCCGTCTGCGGCGTGATGCGGCCCGCGTTGTTCTGCCCGTCGGTGAGGAGGACGACGAAGCGGCTGGGCGCGCTCGAGGCGCGCAGCCGGTTCACTGCGGTGGCGAGCGCCGAGCCCACCGCCGTGCCGTCCTCGATCATGCCGATCCTGGCGCGGCCGAGGTTCTGCAGGAGCCAGCCGTGATCGAGCGTCAGCGGGCACTGCGTGTACGGCCGCCCGGCGAACAGGACGAGACCGATGCGGTCGTCGGCCCGTGCCTTCACGAACTCTTCGACGACGCCCTTCACCGCCTCGAGCCGGTTGGCGCGCTTGCCGCCGACGCTGAAGTCCTCGGCGAGCATGCTGCCCGAGACGTCGACGGCGAGCACGACGTCGACGCCCTCGCGGTGGACCTCGACGGTGGCCGTCCCGACCTGCGGCCGGGCCAGCGCCACGACGCCGAGCACGACCGCCGCCGTGCGCAGCGCGCCCAGGATCGCACGCCGCCGCCGCGCCCCGCCGGGCGCGATCGCCTCCAGCGGGGTGAGCGTCGGCCAGCGCACCGACGGATCGGCGGGACGTCGCGCCCGCAGCGCCCGCACCAGCGGCAGCAGCAGGAGCAGCAGCAGCCATACGGGCTCAGCCAGCCGCACGGCCCCGCTCCGGGGTGAGCGCCGTGACCGCGGTCGTCTCGTCGACGAACCGGCGCGCGGCGGCGAAGGCGCGGTCGCACTGCTCCAGCGTCGGCACGTGGCGCGCGAACTTCACGAGGTCGCACTCGACGAGGAAGTCGGCGAGCAGCTGGCGGTGCGCGCGCTCGAGCCGTCCGCCGCGCGTGGCCGCCTGGAGGAACTCCTCGGTCGTCATCTCCGGCGCGCGCACGCCGAAGCGGTGCTCGAGATACGCCCGCACAACGTCGGAGAGCGCCGAGTAGAACGCCTTCCACGCGCCCGCCTGCGGCAGCTGCCGCGCCCGCAGCGCCTCGAGCGCCCGCAGGGCCACGACGTGCGCCGGCTCGGGCGCCGCCGTCCGGGCGCCGCGGACGCGCCGGCGGCGCCACCAGACGAGCGCCGCGATCGCGGCGAGCACGGCCAGGCCGGCGCCGCCCAGCAGCAGCACGGGGCGCCAGTCGCGCGGGAAGTCCTCGGGCGGGGCGATGTCGCGGATGTCGCCGGTGGCGTCGGCCTCGCCGAGGACGCTCGTCACCTCGATACCGAGGTCGTCGCCGGTCGCGCTCTCGAGCGGGCTGCCCGACTGGGTCCGGTACTGCACCGGCGGCGAGCGCACGAGGTGGTGCCCGGGGCTCCAACCGACGACCTCGTACCAGCGCACGAGGATCGCGCGCCCGTCGCGCGTGACGGGCGCCTCGTTGCCGAAGTCGAGGATGTCGAAGTCGCCGAGCTTCTCGGTCGGTTGCGCGAGCACGACCTCGACGCCGGGCGCCGCCGACACCTCGATGAAGTAGCGAAAGCGGTCGCCGACGGTGAGCTTCTCGGGCGCGTACCAGGCCCGCACGGCGACCGGCGCGGGGGCCTCGTCGGCCCGCGCGAGGCCGGCCACGAGGGCCATCAGCAGGCCGAGGAGCGCGCGCCGCCTCACCGCCGCTTCTCCCGCGCGCGGAAGAAGCGCATCAGCGCGTCGGTGTACGAGCGGTCGGTGCGGATGGTGACGGCGTCGACGTCCGCCGCGCGCAGCACGCGGTCGCGCGCGGCCCGCCCCATCGCCGCCTGCTTGGCGAAGGCCGTGCGCACGCGGGCGTCGCCGGTGTCGACGACGTAGCGGGCGCCCGTCTCCGCCTCCTCCAGCTCGACGAGGCCGACGTCGGGCAGCTCCGCTTCGCGCGGATCGTCGAGCACGACGGCGATGAGATCGTGCCGGCGGCCGGCCACGCGCAGCGCCCGCTGGCAATTCGGATCGAGGAAATCCGACACCAGGAAGACGACACAGCGCCGCGTCGTCACACGCCCGAGGTGCTCGAGCGCGGCGGCGATGTCGGTGCCGCGTCCCTGCGGCGCGCACGACAGCACCTCGCGGATCACGCGCAGCACGTGATGCGTGCCCTTGCGCGGCGGCAACGCCATCTCGATGCGGTCGGAGAAGATGACGAGGCCGACCTTGTCGTTGTTCGTGATCGCCGAGTAGGCGAACACCGCGCCCAGCTCGGCGGCGAGCGCGCTCTTCGTCTGCCGTACGCTGCCGAAGAACGTCGACGCGCTGGCGTCGACCAGGAGCATGACGGTCAGCTCGCGCTCCTCGGCGAAGCGCTTCACGTACGGCACGCTGGTGCGCGCCGTCACGTTCCAGTCGATGGTGCGCACCTCGTCGCCGGGCTGGTAGAGCCGCACCTCGGCGAACTCCATGCCGCGTCCTTTGAAGACGCTGTGGTACTGCCCGGCGAAGAGGTCGGTCACCAGGTGGCTGGTCCGGATCTGGATCTTCCGGACCGCCTTCAGCTGCTCGCGGCTCAGCATCGGAGCCGGGGACGGCTACGGGACGGGAACCCCGTCGAGCACGCGACGGACGATCTCGTCGGAGTCGACGTCTTCCGCCTCGGCCTCGTAGGTGACGACCACGCGATGACGGAGCACGTCGGGCGCGATCGACTTGACGTCCTGCGGGGTGACGTAGCCGCGGCCCTGGAGGAAGGCGTGTGCGCGCGCGGCGAGCGTGAGGCAGATGGTGGCGCGCGGCGAGGCGCCGTATTCGATGAGCGGACCGATGTCGAGCTGCACCGCCTGCGGCTCGCGCGTCGCGAAGACGAGCTGCACGACGTAGTCCTTGATCTTGTCGTCGACGTAGACCTGGTCGACGAGGTTGCGCGCCGCGACGATGTCGGCGGTGCCGACGACGGGCCGCACGGGCCGTGGCCCGCTCGCCGTCGCCATGCGATCGAGGATCTGCCGCTCCTCCTCCCGCGTCGGATAGCCGATGCGGCACTTCAGCATGAAGCGATCGACCTGCGCCTCGGGCAGCGGATACGTGCCCTCCTGCTCGATCGGGTTCTGCGTCGCCAGAACGAGGAACGGGTCGGGCAGCACGAACGTGTCCTCGCCGATCGTGACCTGATGCTCCTGCATCGCCTCGAGCAGCGCGCTCTGCACCTTGGCGGGCGCGCGGTTGATCTCGTCGGCGAGCACGATCTGCGCGAACAGCGGCCCCTTCTTGGTGGTGAACGTCCCCTCGCGCGGGTTGTAGATGAGCGTGCCGATCAGATCGGCGGGCAGCAGGTCCGGCGTGAACTGGATGCGCCGGAAGCTCGCGTCGATGGCCTGGGCCAGCGTCTTCACCGACAGCGTCTTCGCCAGCCCCGGGACGCCCTCGAGCAGCACGTGCCCGTTCGTCAGCAGGCCGATCAGCAGGCGGTCGACGAGGCCGTGCTGCCCCACCACCACGCTCCCGATCTCCTCCCGCAGCTTGTAGACGAACGCCGAAGCCTCCTCGACGCGCGCGTTGACGCCTGCCGGGCCGGTTCCCATCGAATCGAGGTGGTTACCGGCGATTCCGGAGGAGCGCAAACCGGGGCGGAGGCACGGCGTTGGCGCGGCTGGCGGCGCTGGGGAGCCGAGCCGGGCGCGTGCACGTCGGGCCGCGCGCGATTGCGCCGGAGCGCCCGGGCGCGCCGCACGCTGCGCCGCCGGTCGTCGTCAGCTCGCCGGCAGCGTCGACACCAGATCCGGGCCGTTCGCGCGCAGCGAGCGCGTCTTCCACCAGAACTGCGCCGCGTGGTTGTTGCTGGCGTCGTGCGCCTGCGTCCAGCGGTAGGTGCCGTTGCAGGTGGCGCCGTTCGCGACGGTGAGCTCCGCGAGCGCGACGGCGTGGTCGTCGCCGTCGAAGAAGCCCGGGTGCCGGCAGACGCCGACGACGTCGATGCCGGGGCCCTTGGTGCCGCTCGTGACCGTGTCGTCGACGTCGCCCGACGGACAGCTCGCCCCCATCGGGAAGGTGCCCGTCGACTGGTTGTGGGCGATGGAGCCGGTCGTGTCGCTGCCCTGCGCCGCGACCCGCGGCGCGGCGGTGAAGAGGAACTCGAGGATGCGATCGCGAGCGGCGGTGCGCGCGGCGACGTGGCTGCCGTTCGACGCGTTGGTCACCGCGCTGTGGCAGAAGCTGCCGTAGCTCTCGCCGTGGGCCGGCCGCCACGTCTGGCCGGGTGCCGGCGTCATGTCGAGACCGACGGCGAAGGTGCTGCCCTGCGCGTCGTACGGCAGCGTGCCGTCGCTGCGCCCCGTCCACGCCGACGGCGAGCAGCTTCCCCACGAGATCAGCATGCGCGCGCGCCGGTTCTGCGCCACCCAGTCGGCGGCGGGGAAGCCGGACACGCGGGCCGCCCACTCGCAGAAGCCGTTGCCGGGCGCGCACGACTCGCCGAAGCCGAGGATCGCATCGCCGTTCTTGCAGGCGGTCTCGAAGCTGGTGATGCCGACGACGTTGTACTTGCTGGTGCCGAGCTGATCGATCATGCCCTGCACGCTGACGACGCCGGCGATGCGCTGCTGCACGCCCCAGTCCATGGTGCCGACGCCGCCGGGGCCGACGTTCGCCGCCACCTCCATCGCCGCGCGCCCGCCCGCGCTGTGGCCGACGAGGACGACGTTCTTCGCCGGTGCCGGATAGAGCCGCTCGATCTCCTTCGCCAGACGGTAGCGCCACTCGTACGCCGTCGTGCACGGCTGCCCCTGCGCGGTCGCGGTGCAACCCGGGTCGCCGACCTCCCAGTCGTCCATGTCGAGCGGGTTCGGCGAGTCCGACGGATGGATGCCGGACGCGGTCGCCGTGTAGACGTTGGCGCGCGCGCTGCGCACGACCAGCTGCTTGCCCGGATGCGCGGCCTCCCAGGCCGCGATGCGCGCCGGCAGGGCCGCGGCGACGGCGGCGTCGAGCGCGGCCAGCGTGTCGTGCGCGCTCGTGCGGGCGCCGGCGCAGCTCTTGAGGCCGTGGACGTAGAGGAGGTTCACCTCGATCAGCGTCGGCGGCGGGATGGTCGTCGTGGTCGTGGTCGACGCCGGCGGCGCGGTGGTGGTCGTGGTGGTGGTGGTCGTCGTCGTGACCGGCGGCGCGGTCGTGGTGGTCGTGGTCGTCGGCGGGGGGACGGTGGTCGTCGTGGTCGTGACCGGCGGCTGGGTCGTCGTGGTGGTGGTCGTCGTGCTGCTCGTCGACGTGGTGCTCGTGGCCGAGATGGTGGTGACCGTGGTGCTGGTCGTCGTCGTCGCGGTCGTGCCGGTGCTGCTCGTCGTGCTCGTGGTCGAGGTGCTGGTCGTCGTGGGCGGCGGCGGGCACGTCGGCACGCCCGGCTTGCGCACGAGCCACGCCCGCGCGTCGTCGCGCGTCTCGGTGCCGCCGGCGGCGCCGCCGAAGCCGACGCACCAGGCGTGGCCGCCGCCGACGCTCAGCACGACGTCCGCGGTGTCGCCGGGCGCCGGCGGCACGACGCCGTCGACGCCCTTCAGCTGCACCTTCAGCTTGACGACGCCCTTCGCCGAACGGGACAGCGCCGCCGCCACGCTCGACCCGCCGGCGCCGCGCGCGGCATAGCGGAACCCGCCCCCACCGCTCGGGCGCCAGCCGGCCGCGTCGAGGGCGAGCGCCAGGTCGGACGGCGTGCCGCCGGTGAAGACCATGCGCAGCGTGGCGCCGGCCGTGGTGGGATCGCCGCCCGCATAGGCGGCGCTACCGGGCCCGTCCTTCGCGGTCACGACGACCTTGCGCCGTGCCGGGTCGCCGGTCGGATCGGACACCACGAGCTTCGCGCCGCGCACCGGGAACTCGGCGGCGGCGGCCCGGCCTGCGGACAGGACCGCAGCGACGAGGACGGCGGCGGACATCGCCCGCCGCCGCCTCGTCGCCCCCCTCACGAGCGCCCCCTCGCTCGTGCTGCGGCAGCCGATACCGCGATCACGTGCACGTCGCCGCCGGCGGCCGCGCACGGCACGTCGGCCACGAGCGTCGCCCGCCGCGGGAGATCGCCGCCGAGGGACCGGCGATCGGCATGGCCCACGCGGGCGCCAGCACGACCAACGGCACGAGCCCGAGGCGGCGATTCCAGACGGCTCCCCGACGAGTCCGCATGGCCGGGGGAGGTACCATTCCCTCGGCGGGAACGGTCAAGAGAAAAGCGGCTCGGCGCCGCCCGCGGGCGGGGCGATGCGCGACTCCCGGGTCCACCGCGCAGCGCTTTCCGCCCATCGGGTCCTGGGCTATTGCAACCCTCCCAGCCCCAGCCCGAGGAGGTACGCTGCAGTGTCCACCCCCGTCCCGTCGTTCGACGCCCCGCTCGCGATCGGAGCCCAGATCGAGGCCCGCGGCCTGCACCCCGAGGTCGGCCGGAAGGCGTTCCTCCACCAGCACGACCGCACCTGGACGTATCGTCGCTTCCGCGACGAGAGCGTCCGCCTGGCCCACTTCCTCCTCGCGCGCCTCGGCACCATCGACGACTCGCGGCCCGGACACGTCGCCATGCTGCTGGAGAACCACCTCGAGCTCCTGGCGCTCTACGGCGCCTGCGGCTACGCGGGCCTGACGCTGTTCGGCGTCAACACGGGGCTCCGCGGCGAGACCCTCGCCGGGGTCGTGAACCAATCGCGCGCCCGCCTCTTCGTCGTCGATCAGCGCCTCTGGCCCGAGGTGGCCCGCGTGCTGCCGCAGCTCACGACGGTCGCGCCGGAGAACGTCGTCGTGCTGCGCACCGAGGACTCGGCGGTCGACGATGCGGTCGATCTCATGGCCGCCGTCGAGAGCGAGGTCGGCCCGATCGCGAAGGCGCTCGACGCGCCGGCGATCGACGTCAACGCCATGGCGCCGCACATGGTCATCTACACCTCCGGCACGACGGGCCTGCCGAAGGGCATCAACAACAACCACTTCAAGCTGCTCGCCATCGGCATGGCGGTGTCGTCGAACCTGGGCCTCGGTCCCGACGACTGCGGCTACGCCTGCATGCCGCTCTTCCACTCCAACGCCATCTTCCTCGGCTTCCACCCGATCTTCCACGTGACCGGCCGCCTCGCGATCCGCGAGCGCTTCAGCGCCTCGAGCTTCCTGCCCGACGTCCGCCAGCACGGCGTGACCTTCTGGAACTACGTCGGCGAGCCCGTGCACTACGTGCTGAACGCGATCGCCAAGCAGTACGGCGGCGACGAGCAGCGGATCCTGAAGGAGGTCGCGCAGGATCCGAAGAACACCCTCGCGTGGGCCGTCGGCAACGGCGCCTCGGCGCCCGACATCGAGAAGTTCATGGCCTGGATGGGCCTCGACGACATGTTCGAGCTCTACGGCTCGACCGAGGCGGCGATCAGCACGTTCCGCAAGAAGGGCGACCCGCGCGGCTCGGTCGGCGAGGTCACCGATCCGGCGGTGCAGATCCTGAACGAGAAGGGCGAGCCCTGCCCGCCCGCGATCCTGGACGCCGACGGCAAGATCACGAACTACGCCGAGGCGGTCGGCGAGATATGCCGCGTCGCCGCCGACACCGGCCTCTTCCAGGGCTACTTCGACAACCCCGACGCCAACACCTCGAAGTACCGCGACGGCGTCTACCACTCGGGCGACCTCGGCCACATCGTCGAGCGCGACGGCACCCGCTACCTCTTCTTCGACGGCCGCACCGACGACTGGATCCGCAAGGACGGCGAGAACTTCTCCGCGCTCCAGGTCGCGCGCCTGATCCAGGAGCACCCGGACATCGTGCTCGCCGCCGCCTACGGCGTGCCCTGCTCGGTCTCGGACGAGCTCGTCATGGTGGCGCTCAAGCTGAAGCCCGGCACCACGTTCGATCCGAAGAGCTTCTTCGACTTCTGCGAGCAGCAGATCGGCGGCGGCGGCATGGACCGCAAGTGGTTCCCCGACTTCGTGCGCCTGGTCGACGACTTCGAGTACACGCAGACCGAGAAGATCCTGGTCCGCAATCTCAAGAAGGTGCACTTCGACCTGAACCGTCTCGGCGACGCGCCGGTCTTCTGGCGCACGCGCGGCGATACCGCGTACCGTCCCTTCGGCCAGGAGGACTACGCCGGCCTGCGGCAGGCCTTCGCCGCGGCGGAGAAGCTCGACGTCCTCGATCGCTAGGCCCGGATTGCGCCGCTCCCTGCTCGCACCCCTCGTGCTCGGTGCCCTGCTCGCGCACGACGCGAGCGCGGCGCCGGGGGTCTGCCCGACCTACGCCCTGCGAGCGCGCCGCGTCGGCAGCGTCCCCGAGGCGCTGCGCGAGCTGTCCGGCCTGGCCGCGAGCCGGCGCCACCCGGGCATCTACTGGGCGCACAACGATTCCGGCAACGCGCTCGCGCTGCACGCCATCCGCGAGGACGGCCGCATCGTCGCGACCTTCCCCATCCCCGGCGTGAAGAGCCGCGATCCGGAGGACGTCGCCGTCGGCCCGTGCGACGCGACCCGCAGCGCATGGTGCATCTACCTGGCCGACATCGGCGACAACGGCCAGCGGCGTGCGGGCGTCCAGCTCCTGAAGCTGCGCGAGCCGGCCGAGCTGCGCAACCAGCCGCTGCGCGCGGAGGTTCTGCCCTTCACCTACGCCGAGGGCCCGCGCAACGCGGAGGCGATCCTCGTCGATCCCCGCACCGCGCGCGTGTTCGTGATCTCGAAGGTGCTGGCGTCGCTCGGCGACGTCTTCCGCGTCGACGGCCTGGGCTCGCGCGCCGGCGGCACCGCGGTGCGCGTGCGCCGCCTGCGGGCCCCGAACGAGTTCGACTCGTACACCACCGCCGCCGCGGTCCATCCCGACGGCGAGCGCGTCCTGCTGCGCACCTACGGCCGCGTCTGGGAGCTGCGCAGCCCCGGCGCCCGCGCCTTCGAGGACGTGCTCGACGCCACGCCCGTCGCCGTCACGAGCGCCTCGCAGCCGCAGGCCGAGGCGATCAGCTACACGTCGGACGGCCGCGGCTATCTCCTCGGCTCCGAAGGGGTCGGCGCGCCGCTCTACCTCGTCGAATGCGCCGAGCGCTGAGCCGATGGGACGGCGTCGCGACCAGCTGGAGCTGTTCACCGTCCCCGAGCCGCTCCGCGTCGGCCCGGCACCGGCGTCGCCCGCGCTGACGGCGCTCGCGGCGCGGCTGCCTGCCGGCGTGCGGTTCGGCACCTCGTCGTGGGGCTTTCCCGGCTGGGAAGGCATCGTGTGGGACCGCCCCGCGACGCCCGCGGTGCTCGCGCGTCACGGTCTGCGGGCCTACGCCCAGCACCCGCTGCTGCGCGCCGTCGGCCTCGATCGCACCTACTACGCCCCGATCGACGCCGACGCGTTCGCGACCATGGCGGCAGAGGTGCCGGACGACTTCCGCCTCGTCGTGAAGGCGCACGAGCTGATCTGCATGGCGCGCGTACCATCGCACGAGCGCCACGGCGCGCTGCGCGGACAGGCGAGCCCCTGGTTCCTCGACGCGGCGTACACCGCCCGCGAGGTCGTGGCGCCGGCGCTCGCCGGTCTCGGTGCGAAGCTCGGCGTCGTCGTGTTCCAGCTCCCGCCGCAGCCGGCCGAGCTGCTCGGCGGGCCGGTGGGGTTCGCGGCGCGGCTGCGGGCGTTCCTGCGCGCCCTGCCTGCAGGCCCGTGCTATGCCGTCGAGCTGCGCACGCCGCAGCTCCTGTGCGACGCCTACGCCGCCGCGCTCGCCGACACCGGCGCGGTGCACTGTCTCAACGTCCACCCCGCGATGCCCGACGTGCCCGTGCAGGCGGCGCGCGTCGGCACGCACGGGCCGCTCGTCGTGCGCTGGATGCTGGGCCGCGGGTTCGCCTACGACGCGGCCGTGGAGCGCTATCGGCCCTTCGACCGGCTGGTCGACGAGAACCCGCCGGTGCGGCGGCAGGTGGCGACGCTCCTGCGCGCAGCGGCCGCGGCGGGGCGGGCGGCGTACGCGGTGATCAACAACAAGGCCGAGGGATCGGCGCCGCTGACGATCCGAGCGCTCGCGGCGGAGCTGGCGGAGCCGTCCTGAGCGCGAGCAGCTCGGCTCAGCGCAGCGCCAGCCCCAGCACGCCCTCCAGCTCCGCCAACGCCTGCCCCGGCTCGTCGACCTTGATCGTCGTCATGCCCATCGCCCGCGCGGCCTTCAGGTTCGAGCCGATGTCGTCGAGGAACACGGCCTCCGGGGGGGCGACGTCGAGCTCGCGACAGACGAGCCGGTAGATGCGCGGGTCGGGCTTGCGCAGGCCCACGACGGCCGACTCGACGAAGACGTCGAAGTGCGGGGCGAGGACGCTCGTACCCGGGTCGTTCGAGACCCAGTTGTTGGTGAGCGCGGCGGCCTTGAGACCCGAGCGGCGGATGCGGCGGATCGCCTCCAGCATCTCCGGGCGCGGGCCGATGGCGGTGGCGACGCGCGCCATCATCAGGCGCGCGTCGATGGGGGCGCCGGCGGCGGCGCACTCGGCGTCGAAGAGCGGGTAGAAGGCGTCGAGGTCGAGCTCGCCGCGCTCGAGGCGGGACCAGGCGCCGGTCGGGCCGGTGGTGACGACGACGCGGTTGATGGCGTTCGGAGCGTAGCCCAGCTCGCGCTCGTAGGCGGCGATGACGTGGAGGGGCGAGCCGACGACGACGCCGCCGAGATCGAAGATCGCTGCGCGGATGGGCACGGGCCGGGAGAGTAGCGGCGTGGGGACGTATTGCAACGCGCAGTGGTCGTCCAGCAGCCGCCCGGGATCGCCGGCCGAAGATCGGATCGATGCAGGACCCGGTCGCGGCGGCGGTGCAGCCGGGCTGGCTTCCTGATCGACGTGCGCTCGGCGAAGTTCGGCTCGCGCCAGGTCGTGGTCACGGTCGGCACGGTCGTGGTCGGCGGCCCGACGAGGATGCTCGTGGTGGTCGTCGCCGCGAGCGTGGTGGGCGTCGTCGTGACCGTGGTCGTCGTCACGCCGGGTCCGTCGGACGTCGGCCGGCACGTCGGCTCGCAGCCGTCGCCGGCGACGGCGTTGCCGTCGTCGCACTGCTCGCCGGCCAGCGGGTCGAGGACGCCGTCGCCGCAGGTGGAGATGCGCGCCTCGATCTTCCGCCGGGGCTGTCCCTTCGCCTTGAACGTTCCCACCAGGCGGCGGCACTCGTCGGCCAGCCGGACGTTCAGCGTGACCTTGCCCGGAAGGCGCGGACAGGATCGGAACTTCACCTTGAGCGGCCCCGTGCGCTTCGGCTTCAGGCGCACGGGGCCGCAGAGATCGTCGATCACGATGAAGTCGGCCCCCACCTGAACCGCATCGGTGCTCGGTCCCGGCTCCCCCGCCACCAGCGGCGCGCCGACGACGAGGTAGCGCGCCGGCGGGCACGGCGCGGGCTTGGGGCTTCTTGGCGGCGGCTGCCGTGCCGAGCGGGAGCGTCGCGGCGAGCAGGACGAGACAGCCCGGAGCATACCGGAGCGCGGGGAGGCCGACGGCAGAGTTCGCATCCGCCCGCGCCGCCGCAACCGCCATGCCACGACGTACGGCATCAAGATCGCTTACAACCTTGCCCGTCGCGTGCACGCGACGGGCAAGGTCCGCCCATCCGGGCGGACGGGAATCCTTCGAGCGTGGAAACGGCAGCGCATCGTGCGCGCCGCCGCGGCTACCAGGACAGCGTCGCGGCGGCCTTGCGACGGGCGCGCTCCTCGCTGCGTGCCGCCGCCCGCGCCGCCTTCGCCGCCTCGCGTTGCTGGCGCGCCGCCTCACGCTGGGCCTCGCGCGGATCGGCAGCGGCCGCGGCCGCTGCGCCGGCGACCCCTGCAGGCGCCTCGGTGCCCGACGCCGGGATTGCGGCCGGCTGGCAGAGGCCCCCGAGCCCGCGCTGGGGATGGCTCATCATGCAGGCGGCCGCGAGCCGCCGGGCCTCGTCGTCGCGCCCCGCCTGCTGATAGGCGAACAGCAGATAGGGAATCGCCTGCTCGGGCTCTCCCAGGCGTCGATAGCCCTCTTCCAACGTGCGCGCAGCCTGGTCGGGGCGGCCCGCCTCGAGCTCGAAGCGTCCCTTCAGCCGATACGGCTCCCACGCGGGCTCCGGGCCGTCGATCGCCCGGCGCAGCACGCCGAGCGCACTCGCGACGTCGTTCGTCTGCTGGTGCGCCGTGGCCAGCACCGCGGCGGGATAGGCATGGTCGCGCGTGTGCTGCTTCGCCGAGCGGGCGGCGACCTCCTTGCCGTCGGCGAGCTTGCCCTCCGTCAGCAGCTGCCGCGCGCGCTCGGCGTTGCGATAGTTGCGCAGGGTGATCTGCGTGCGCGGCACCTTCATCGCCTTGCCCCACGCGGCCGTGGCGCGCTCGCGCGCACCGCCGGGGTAGTGACGCGCGAGGTACTTCGACACCAGCTCGCGTCGCTCCGGCGTGCTCGGATGCGAGCCTCCGAGCTGGTCGAGGAGGAACCGGGTGGCGCCGTCGATCGCGGCGTTGCGGACGTCGTCGCCGGACCCGCCGCGCAGATACCGCGCGGTGACGTCGCCGAGCGTCTGGCCGAGCGCCGCACCGAGCGCCGACGTGTCGGGCTCGGCCGCCTCGGCGGCGAGCTGGAGATCGAGGACGGTCTCGAACGCGTAGGGGTCGTACCCCGAGGCCGCGAGCAGATCGACGGCCAGGAGGTCCGCCTCCCGCTCCTGGGCCCGTGACCAGGACGGCAGCAGCACGCGCTGGGTGAACGCGAGCAGCAGGCCCTGCGCGCCCAGCGCCGCCGCCTGATGCTCGAGGGCGCCGCTCGCCCCCGTGCCCTTGCCGCTCGCGACGCCGGCGTGCACCACGAGCGCCATGCTCGCCCACAGCGCGGCGTGGGCCTGCACGTCGCTGCTCGCGTCCACGGCCGTGTGGCCGCGCGCAACGTGACTCAGCTCGTGCGCCAGCACGGCTGCCGCTTCGTCCTCGTTGGCGACGTCGTTCAGCGTGCCGAGGCACACGAAGATCGTGCCGTCACCGGTCGACTTCGCTCCGAACTGCGCCGGGCTCGCCGTGACGTATACCCGCGTCGGCAGGCCGGTGACCGGCGAGGCCGCCGCCAGCTTGCCGAGGACACCGTTCAGGTACGCCGTCAGCTCGGGCACCGGCACGAGGCCGTAGCCCTCGGCCCGCTGCGCGGCGAGCGCACGCTCGGCCGACTCGGCGCCCGCCGGAGCGCTGAAAGCGGCGGGCGCGACGTCTTCGATGATGCGCGTGTCGGGCACGCGCCCCGCCATCAGACCCGCGGTCGCACAGCCCGCGACGCCGAAGAGCAGCGGCGCCGGCCACGGCCGCCGCCTCACGGACAGTCTCCGAGCCCGCGGCTGGCGGCGACGTCGAGGTGCGTGCCCGCGCCGCGCGTGCAGGGCCGGCGCTGCTCGTCGTCGGCGATGACGTCGCCGCGATTCACCCACCAGGTCCGTCCGCCGATGCTCACCTGATAGGCGTCGGCGGTCACGCGCAGGATCGGCGCGCGGGCGACGGAGGCGCCGGGCACGGTGCTGCCCGCCGGCTCTCCCTCGGCGGCGGCCTGCTCGCTGCCGAACAGCGTCACCTCGCCGCCGCGGACGGCCGGCCCGACCAGATGGGCCGGCCCGGCGAGCGCAACCGAGTCGCCGGCGGCGAGGAGCGTCGCGAGCCCCAGCACGAGGACGATTCGCGTCATGGAAGGTCTCCTTCATGGTCGGGCGTGGCGCTCGCGACCG
Source organism: bacterium (assembly GCA_026129405.1). Classification (NCBI taxonomy): domain Bacteria; species bacterium. The sequence continues at coordinate 94,381 of JAHCID010000008.1, read as the reverse complement.
TGGTGGTGACGGCATGGACGACCGTGACCTGCACCGCGGCGACCGCAGCCGGCGGCGGTGGCGGCGGCGGAGGTCGCAGGGATTCGGTCCAGGCGTGGACGTCGCCGAAGCGTTGGAGGAAGCGCTCTGCGAGCTCGGCGGTTCCGGTGACGAACACCTGCCCGACCACGTTCACCGGTGCGAGCGCCCACCATTTGAAGAGCGCGTAGCCGACGATCGCGACCGCCGGCAGCGACGGCACCGCCGCCGCCAGCGCGAGCAGCAGCCCGAGCACGAGCGCGAGCGGCCAATAGAGGAGCCGCGGCAGCAAGCCCACGCCGCGCGCGATCCATGTTCCCGGTCCCGCGAGACGGCGCGCCCAGCGGCGCCACCAGTCGCCCTCGTGCGCCGCCGCCCACGCGAGCCCGGCGACGATGGCGACCACGAGGTCGGCCACACCGAAGCCGTAATCGTCCCACAGCGGCGTCGAGCGGCGGCGGACGTAGGCGTCGCCCCAGTGCCGCAGATTGTCGAGCGCCATCGCGTGCAGGTGTGCGCCGGCCTGCCGGCCGTGGATCGGACCGGTGAAGCGGTCGGCGACGCCGACCAGGTCCATGCCGTAGACGACGGGCGCGCCGGCGATCGCCGCCGCGACGTCGCCCGCGCGGCCGGGATCGTAGAGGTCGGCGACGGTGAAGACGGGCATCGACGGGCAGGCGTAGCGGACGTCGCCGCCGACGAGGACGCGCGCCGCCGCCGACAGCCTGCCGACGTGCGTGCAATCGACGTGCGCACGCCGCGTGCTGGGGCCCGGCCAGGGCGCGCCCCACATCACCTCCAGCGGCGTGTCGAACCGCGTGGCGTCGGCGCGGATGGCGGCGGCGGCGAGGCCGACCTGACGGGCGCGATGGAGCTGGAAGGCGCCGGTACGACAGCGGGGCTTGCGACCGACGTAGACCTCCTCGCCCGGGTCCTCGGCATCGATCGCCCGCAAGGGCAGCATCAGGGGGTAGCGGCGGACGACGTCGTCGACGTGGCTCGCGAGCCGCGGCACCGGCGCCAGCTGGAGCGCGCTGCCGAGCCGCGGGCGCAGCCCGTCGACGGCGTCGTGCCCGAGGTCCGGTCGGATCGCTTCGCAGTCGCAGGTGGCCCCGCAGGCGAGCACCACCGGGGTGTGGCTCCACCCGTAGCTGCGGAAGGCCCGCACCAGGTCGTCGAGCCGCTCGCCGGGTCGCGCGTCGGCGAACAGGACGTCGATCAGCACGCCGTCGGGCCCGAAGGCGTGGATGCGCTGGAGGACCTTGCGATGGAAGCGATAGGACGGTGGCCAGGAGGCGCCCCGCGCACGCAGCCCATCGTCGGTCACGAGGACGACCACGGGCGGCTTCGGTCCACCGGCGTGCGGCTGCGCCGTGGGATAGCTGGTGGCGAAGACCTGGTTCAGCACGTCCTGCGAGCGCGCCCGCGAGCGCGCCTCGAGGCCGAACCAGTCGAGCTGGAACAGCGTGGCGGCGACCAGGACGTAGAGCCCCCACCGCCTCAGGACCGAGCCGAAGCGCTTCCACGGTCGCCGCTTACGCGCCCTCGGCACGCGGGCACGGGATGCAAATCCGACTCCACCCCGGCCCGGACCTGCCGAGCGCGATCTGCCTAGCTACCTTCGGAACGCCTATTCCTTCTTGGTCCACGTCCGTGGACGTCCGTCCCCGCCGCTGGACCAGCGCGCAGGCCCATTGCCGCAACCGTCGTCGTGGGGTTCTCTCGGTCATGCGCCTGCTCCACCATCGCGCGGTCTGCCTGCTCGTCGTGCTCGGCCTCGGCCTCGCCCACGCTGCGCCCCCGTTCGACGGCAGCGCCCCCGAGCTGATCCGCCTCACCGGCTACCCCGGCCCGCCGAAGGCCGACGGCCGCACGCCACAGTCGCTCGTCGTCGACGACGGTGGCACGCAGCGGGCGTTCCAGCTGCTCGCCCTCGAGGTCGTCACCGGACGCCGCTCGGCCGCCAGCGTGCGCGACGCGCTCGAGCCGCTGAAGCCGTCGCTCTTCCTGAGCGGGCCGAAGAGCGTCCTCGCGCCGTATCGCGAGGCGCCCGACGGGCAGATGCTCGTCATCGAAGGCTGGCTCGCCGACGGCCGTCGCTTCATGGCCAGCACGATCCGCGCGGCGCCGGCCCCTTGAACGCCGTGCCGCTCCGCGTCGTGGCGGAGCGTGCGAAATGCGTTGCCCCGATTGCGCGGGGTGCGTTACCACGCCCGCATGCGTGCCCTACTCGCCGCCGCCCTGGCGGTGCTCGTTCTCGCCCCGTCCGCCCGCGCCGCCGACTGCACCGGCGCCGACCTGACCGGCCTCGACGTCACCGCCGGCCGCGTGCGCCTGCGCGCCACCGTCACCCGCGCCGGTCTCGATCCGGCGGCGCTGGTCGCCGGCGGCCTCCGTCTGCGCCTGGTCGACGCCAACGACGGCGCCGTCGTCTACACGCTCGACGTTGCCGCCGCGCGCTTCCGCACGAAGGGCAGCGGCCTGCGCTACGACCGCCAGGGCAGCTTCCGGGGCAGCATCCGCGTCGCCGTCGACCCGCAGCAGGCCGACACCGTGCGGCTCGAGGTCCGCGACCCGCGCGCGACCACGGCGAACAGCTCCGACGACCGCGCCCTGCGTCTGGAGCTCGCCGGCGCGGCGGGCAGCTGCGTCCGCTCCTGCACCAGCGCGTGCACCGCGCGCGGCCACGGCGCCCTCGCCTGCCGTCCGAGCGCCGACTACGTGCCTGCTGCCGACCAGGGCTTCGGCGCCCGCCGCAAGCCGGCGCGCGGCGCCACCTCGGCGCTGTGCGGCCTCGCCCTGCCCGCCGACGACGGCTGCGACTTCCTCGTCGAGGAGCGCTGCGTGCTGCCCTTCCCCTCGTCGCAGTTCCTCCGCCCCGATCCGACCACGCCCACCGGCCTGCGCCTCGCCTACCCGGCCGACGCGCTGCCGGCGAACGTCACCGGCAAGCACATCGACCCCACCGACTGGAACACGCTCGACGGCTTCAGCCCCGGCCCGGTGATCATGACGCTGTTCCCCGACACCGGCCGTGCCGTCGACCTCGAGGCCTCTGGCGTCGCCTTCCACACGAGCTTCGCGCGCTCGCTCGACGCGGGCCATCCCACCGTGCTCGCCACGGCCGACGGCACCCGCGTCGTCCACTTCGCCGAGCTCGACGCGAACACCGCCGACGTCACGCGGCGCGCGTTCATCATCCGTCCCGGCCAGCGCCTCGACGACGCCACGCACTACGTCGTCGGCATCCGCCGGCTGGTCGACACGCAGGGCACGCCGATCACGCCGCGCCTCGCCTTCCGGGCGCTGCGTGACGGCGCCGCCGACGCCGAGCTGACGGCCGCCTGCGGCAGCGCCTGCGCGGCGCGCATCGCGGCACGACGGCCGGCGATGGAGGCGACCTTCGCGAGCCTCGCGGCGGCCGGCGTCGCCCGCACCGACCTCGTCCTCGCCTGGGACTTCACCACCGCCAGCACCACGGCGCTGACGGGCTGGATGGTCGCGGTGCGCGACCAGGCGTTCGCGCTCGGCACGCCGAGCTTCACCGTGACCAGCGTCGACGACGGCCCCGGCGGCCTCGGCCGCAGCGCCACCATCTTCCGTCGCGTCGAGGGCACGTTCCAGGCGCCGCTCTTCATGACCGCCGACGCCCCCGGCTCGCGCCTGAACCTGGTGGGCGGCGTGCCGCGCCAGAACGGCTACGCGACCGTGCCGTTCATGGTCGACATCCCGCACTGGGTGCTGAACGGCGGCGGCACGCCGCGCCCCGCCCGCCCGACCCTGTGGGGCCACGGCCTCCTCGGCACGCGCTCGCAGATCGGCTCGCTGTCGCAGCTCGCGAACGCCTTCGGCTTCGTCATCGGCGGCGTCGACATGCAGGGCATGTCGAACCCCGACCTGCCCGCCATCGTCGACCTGATCGCCGACTACTCGAAGTTCCACCGCATCCCCGAGCGCCTCCACCAGGGCTTCCTGAACCACCTGCTCCTCGCGCGTCTCATGCGCGACCCGGTCGCGGGCCTCGGTACGCATCCCGCGTTCCGGTTCGGCAGCCCGGCGGTGTCGATCATCGACTCGACCGAGGTCTACTACTCGGGCGGCAGCCAGGGCGGCATCTTCGGCGGCGCCATCATGGGCATCGCCGAGGAGTTCGACCGCGGCTTCCTGGCAGTGCCGGCCGCGAACTACTCGACGCTGCTCCACCGCAGCATCGACTTCGATCCGTACCTGGCGCTGACGCGCGGCAACTATCCGGACCGCCTCGACGAGCAGCTGATCCTGGCGCTGGCGCAGCAGCTGTGGGACCGCGCCGAGCCGCAGGGCTACCTGCCGCACATCCTCCCCGGCACGCTCTCCGACCCGCCGGTGCCGCACAAGATCCTGATCCACATGGCGACCTACGACTCCGAGGTCTCGAACCTCGGCACCGAGATCGAGGTGCGCTCGCTCGGCATCCCGCAGCTGACCCCCGTCCACCGCAGCTTCTTCCAGATTCCCGAGATGGCGGCGCCGTTCGACGGCTCGGCCTTCGTCGAGATCGATCCGCAGCTCGGCTTCTCGCGCTGCAACGTCCCCGGCCAGGCGAACCCCGGCGCCGTCTGCGAGACCGACGCCGACTGCCCCGGCGTCGGCGATCCGCCGACGCGCACGCGTTGCGACGCCGGAGTGCCGCCGCTCACGAACACGGCGCCGACGTTCAACAACCGCGCCCACGGCTCGACCTCGAGCGACGCCGCCGGGGCGCAGATCTCCGCCTTCCTCTCGCCGAACGGCCGCATCGAGCAGTTCTGCACCGGCCCCTGCGACCCGCAGTGACGTCGACCGACGCATGAGGTGACCCAATGACCCATCGCCGACTCTGGTTCGCTCCACTCCTGCTCCTGCCCCTGGTCGCCCATGCGGCGGTCCCGGAGCTGCCGGCGCGCGGGCCGTACCCGGTCGGCTTCACGCAGCGCACGTTCACGAAGACGTCGGTCACGACGGGTGAGCCGCGCGTCCTCGACACGCTCATCTGGTACCCGGCGGTGGCCGGCACCGGCTCGGCCGAGGGCGCGATCCTGCGCAACGCCGAGGTGGCGCCGCAGCGTCATCCGCTGATCCTCTTCTCGCACGGCTCGTGCGGCATCCCGGCCCAGTCGCCGTTCTACGTCGAGACGCTCGCGAGCTTCGGCTTCGTGGTCGCGGCACCGCCGCACCCGGGCAACACGACCGCGGACTTCCCGCAGTGCGTGGCGAACGCGCCCGACTCGTTCCTGAACCGCGTGCCGGACCTGCAATGGGTGCTGACGGCGATGCTGCTCGAGAGCCAGAACCCGTCGTCGGCGTTCTGGCGGCGCGTCCACCCGAAGCGCATCGGCGTCAGCGGCCACTCGTTCGGCGGCCAGACCACGCTGCGCCTCCTCGCCGCCGACCGCCGCGTGAAGGCCGGCGTGGCGCTCGCCCCGGCGCTCGCCCCGGAGGCGGTCATCCGCCAGCCCGGGATGGTGATCGCCGGCGAGGCCGACTCGGTGACGCCGTTCGCGACCGCCGCACGCGGCTCGTACGAGCGCCTCGACGGGCGCCGCTGGCTCGTGGGCCTCGCGGGCGGCGGCCACTGCGCCTTCACCTTCGGCTGCGCGCCGCAGCTGTGCGGCGCCTGCGGCACCCTGCCCCTCAAGGAAGGCTACGACGCCACGCTGCGCTGGTCGGTGCCGTTCTTTCTGCGCTACGTCGCGCGCAGCCCGCGCTACGGCGCGCTCCTGCGCCCCCAGCTGGCGACGCCGCCGGCGACCGTGGAGATGGCGCCGCGCCGTCGCAACCCGTAGACAGGGAGCCCATGGACGACGATTCCCCGCGCGCCGCCTTCACGGCGATGGCGGACGCACGCCCCGAGGAATGGATGCCGGTCGCCATCGCCGGCCTGAAGCATCAGGCGGCACAGCCCGGGCGCATCCTCGATCATCTCCGGCTGCTCGCGGGCGATCACGGCGGCTACGCCGTCGACCGCCTCACCCACTCGCTTCAGACCGCGACCCGCGCGCACCGCGACGGGCGCGACGAGGAGTACGTCGTCTGCGCGCTGCTGCACGACATCGGCGACACGCTCGGGGCCTACAACCACGCCGACGTCGCCGCCGCGATCCTGCGGCCGTTCGTCTCGGAGCGGAACCACTGGATCGTGCAGCAGCACGCGATCTTCCAGGGCTGGTACTTCTTCGGCCACGTCGGCCTCGACCCGAACCTGCGCGAGCGCTTCCGCGACCACCCCTGGTTCCGCGACTGCGCCGAGTTCTGCGCGCGCTACGACCAGAACTCCTTCGACCCGGCCTACGACACGCTGCCGCTCGAGGCGTTCGCGCCCATGGTCGAGCGCGTGCTCGCGCGCCCCGTGCGCTCCATCTACCGGCCCGAGGCGCCGGCCACCGAGGAGCAACGCGAGGAACGCGCCCCCGAGCCGCCCGCGGCCATCGGCTCGCGGTGACGCCCCACGCGGCCCGCGATCCCGCGCCCGCCCCGCCCGACGACGACCGCATGCGCCCCTACCTGTGGGCGCTGCTGGCGATGCTCGCGTCGGCGACCTTCTTCGAGGGCTTCGAGGCGGCCATCCTGTCCGCCGTCGCCCCGTTCGTGCAGGCGCAGTACGGGCTCGACGACCGCGCCTGGGGGCTCGTCGTCGGCCTCGCGCGCACCGGCGCGGTGCTGTCGTTCCTGGTGCTCGTGTGGGCCGACCGCTACGGGCGGCGGCGGCTCATCACGCTGACGATCCTCGGCTACGCCCTGTGTACCGGCTGCACGGCGCTGTCGCAGTCGATCGAGAGCTTCACCGCCTGGCAGCTCGGCGCGCGCATCTTCCTCGCCAGCGAGTTCGCGCTCGCGCTCATCATCATCGGCGAGGAGTTCCCGACGCGGCGGCGCAGCATGGGCATCGCCATCCTCACCGGCGTCGCTGCGGTCGGCACCATCGCCGCGTTCCTGTCGGCCGGCTGGGTGCTCGCGCGCTGGGACTGGCGTGCCATGTATCTCCTCGGGCTGATCCCGCTGGCGCTGGTCTTCCTCGTCCGCCTCGGCATGCGCGAGACGCGCCGCTTCCAGGCGCTGGCACACGCCGAGCCGCCGCATCCGCTGCGGCAGATCCGCGCGGCGCTGGCGCCGGCATACCGGCCGCGCGTGCTCCTCGTCACCGGTCTGTGGAACTGCAACCACCTGCTGACGTCGCCGGCGACGACGTTCTGGACCATCCACGCCGCGCGCACGCTCGGCTACGACGCAGCCACCTACGGCGCCGTCGTGGCGACGGGCTTCCTCGCCGGCTTCGCCGTCGGCTCGCCGCTCGCCGCCTGGCTCATGGATCACCTCGGCCGCCGGCGCGCCTGCGCGATCCTCTACATCGCGGCGGGGTTCGCGATCGCGGCGCTGTTCTGGACGCCGTCGCGCAGCGTGCCGGTGCAGATGCTGCTCATGTCGCTCGCCGCGATCGCCGCCCTCGGCGCCAGCGCGGTGACCAGCACCTACGCCACCGAGCTCTTCCCCACCGCCATCCGCGCCACCGCGTACGGCGTCACGACCAACCTCTTCGGCCGCGTCCTCGAGTTCGGCACGCCGATGCTGATCGGCGCGCTCGCCGTCGAGCTCGGCATCCCCGGCGCGGTCGCGGTGGTCGCCGGCGGCCCGATCCTCGGCGGGCTCGGCGTCCTGCGCTGGGCACCGGAGACGCGCGGCCTGTCGCTGGAGGAGATCGAGGTGCGACCGCCGCCGGCGGCACGCGGCCGGCGGCGCTGAGCGGCACCCGTCTCGCGCCGGCGCTCCCACGCCTCCACGTTGCCCGCCCAGCCGTAGGCGTAGCCGACGAAGAGGAGGCGCCGTGCGACCGCCAGCGACGCGCCGAACCCACCGTCGTCGAACGTCCTCGGCAGGATCGACTGCGTCAGCGCGCCGCTCCGACGCTCGAAGACATGGACGGCCCCGAACGCTGCCGGCCCCGGGGCCCTGTACTGCGGGGCGCCCACCATGACCCACCGGCCCTCGAGAGCCACCGCATGGCCGAACTCCTGGCGCGTTCCTCCGACGGCGGGCTGCGCGTAGGCTCGCACCGGCGTTCCGCCGGGCACCCGGAACTCGTAGGCGCTGCCCTCCCGCCGTCCCCGAGCGCGCCGACCACGAGGCGCGCGCGCTCCAGATGGATGCTGAAGCCGAAGACGCCTCGGACGCCCGCCGGGGGCTCGATCGCCCCGAGGCCGGCGCCGGTTCGCGCGTCGAGCAGGAGGACCTTGCGGGCCGCCTCCTTTCCCACCGCAACGGCGACCACCCGCCCGCCGGCCGCGAGCGGATAGCGTCCGAAGGAGCCGGTGGGCAGCTCGGCCTGCCAGCGCAACGCGCCGGTACGCGCATCGAAGGCCCACAGCCGGGCGGACACGCGGCCCATGGGACTCCACGTGGACTGCGACGCCACGAAGACGATCCCGAGGGTGGAGGCGACGGACCGTCCGAACGCCGCGAGCGACACGTCCGCGCCGAGCGCCGCAGGGGGAAACGCGAGACGCCGTCGCGTCGCCCCACGGCGATCGATCACGTGCACCTCGCCGAGGCCCGGAGCGCCCACGGCGAGCTCGCGGCGAACGGCGGCGAGGGACGCACCGAACCCGTCCCAGCCCTCCACGGCCCCCGACGTGGCGACGGCAAGCGGTGCGAGCGAGCCCAGCGCGTACAACGAGACGGTCCCCGGGGATCCATCCCCGACGGCCCCGATGGCGACGACGCCCCCGCCGTCGTTCGCATGCTCATCGAACCCACGGTCGTCCGCACGTCGCGCCAGCCGTACACCGGCACGGCCGCCGCGGGCACGACCCCGACGAGAAGCCACAGCACGCACGGCACGAGTGCAACGACGGAGGCCCCCGGACGTCTCATCCCGACGATCATGACATGCTTGGCTGCGAGCTTGCCATACGACCTTCGGCCGATGCGGCGCGTACGCATCGCGGCTGGACACCGCGCACTGCACATGGTGGCCACCGTGTCGCCATGGCGCTCCCGGCGGAGCGTCCGCGACGGGGTCTCCGTCGCCGGCCGTCACTCGTCCTCGCCGCGCTTCACCTGCCCCGTCGGCGTCGCCTTCGGCGCGTGCGCGTCGGCACGCGTCACGCTGTGCGCGCCGAAGCGGTCGGCGAGGCGGTCGAGCGCGCCGTTGAGCGCCGCACGGCGGCGGCGCGTCGGGTCGGGGAAGAGGCCGAGCTGGCCCGCGGACACGGCGCCGACGATCCCGGCGCCGGTGACGCCGAGCAGCCGCACGGCCTCGTGTGGACGGTGCCGCGTCCACAGCGCGAGCGCGGCATCGGACAGCACCTTGCCGTCGTCGCTCGGCTCGTCGAGCGCCGTCTGCCGCGTGAAGAGCGGGAAGCGGCCGCCGCCGAGCGGCGTCGCGAGCTTCACCTTGAGGACGACCGTGCCGGCGCGCACGCCGTCGTGGCGCAGGCGGCGTGCGACGGCCTCGGCGTGCGCGATGATCGCGCCGCGGGCGAGGCGATCGTCGCGCACGTCGCGCTCGAACGTGCCCTCCTCGCCGTACGACTTCGCGGCGCGGTCGGCCTCGACGACGCGGGTGTCGTCGCCCCGTGCGAGCGCGACCAGCGCCTCGGCCATCGGCCCGATCCGGGCGGCGAGCCGCACGGCGTCGGCACGGGCGAGGTCGCCGATGGTGGCGATGCCGGCACGGGCGAGCGCCGCCTGCATCACCGCACCGACGCCGAAGAGGCGCGCCACCGGCAGCGGGCCGAGGAACGCGGCGACGGCCGCCGCCGGCACCTCGAGCAGGCCGTCGGGCTTGGCGAGGTCGCTCGCGATCTTCGCGACCATCTTTCCCGGCCCGATGCCGACCGACACCGCGAGCCCGGTCTCGGCGCGCACCCGAGCACGCAGGCGCTCGGCGATGGTCCGCGGCGGGCCGAGCAGCGCCACCGAGCCGGTCGCGTCGATGAAGGCCTCGTCGATCGACAGCGGCTCGACGAGTGGGCTCACCTCCTCGAAGAGCCGCCGCACCTGCGCGCCGATGCGGCGATACTTGGCCATGTCGCCGCGCACGAAGACGGCGTCGGGACAGAGCTTGCGCGCCTGCACCGCCGGCATCGCCGAGCGCACGCCGAAGACGCGCGCTTCGTACGAGCACGCCGCCACGACGCCGCGTACGGAGCCGCCGCCCACGATCACGGGCCGCCCGCGCAGCTCCGAATGATCGCGCTGCTCGACCGCCGCATAGAACGCGTCCATGTCGGCGTGCAGGATCGTGGGCTCGCGGTGCACGCCGCTCCGGCGCTAGCACCGCCCGCCGACCCGTGCCACAGGGGGACCATGGAACGCATCGGCTCGGTGAAGGAGCTGTGGCGCTATCCGGTGAAGTCCATGGGCGGCGAGCAGATCGCCGCGACCGTCGTCGGCCCCCAGGGATTGCCCGGCGACCGCGGCTGGGCCGTGCGCGACGAGGTGAAGGGCGAGATCCGCGGCGCCAAGAAGCTGCCCGGCCTCCTGCGCTGCACGGCCAGGTACCCGATCGAGCCCGACGCCACCCACGTCCCGCCGGCGGAGATCACCTTCCCCGACGGCGCGCGCCTGCGCAGCAACGACCCCGAGGCGGCAGTGCGGCTGACGTCCCTCGTCGGCCGGCGCGTGACGCTGTGGCCGCGGCAGCCGGCCGATCACACCGACTTCTACCGCCGCGCCGAGCCGGACAACCCGGACATCATGGCCGAGCTGCGCCAGGTCTTCGGCCGCACCGAGGACGAGCCCATCCCCGACATCACCGCCTTCCCGGCCGAGCTCATGGAGTTCACCTCGCCGCTCGGCACCTTCTTCGACGCCTTCCCGATCCATCTCCTCAGCACCGCCGCGCTCGCCGCGTTGGGGCCGGCGGAGGTGTTCGACCGGCGCCGCTTCCGCCCGAACTTCTTCGTCCAGTCGACGCCCGACCTCCAGGGCCTCGTCGAGCACGGTCTCGCCGGCCGGCGCCTCCGCATCGGCGGGCTCGTCCTCCACGGCGAGATGCCGACCGCCCGCTGCGTGATGACGACGCTCGAGCAGCCGGGGCTCGCCAAGAACCCGGGGGTCCTGCGCACGATCGTCCGCGACGCGGCCCAGTGCCTCGGCCTCTACGCGACGGTGGTGACGCCGGGTCGCGTGGCCGTCGGCGACGCCGTCGAGGTCGAGTGACGGCTCAGCCGAGCCCGTAGCGCTTCAGCTTCTCGTACAGGGTGCGCAGGCCGATGCCGAGGCGCACGGCCGCGTCCTTGCGGTTGCCGCCGGTGTCGGCGAGGGCGCGCGCGATGGCGTCGCGCTCGAGCGCGGCGAGCGACTGCGCCGCCGCCGGCGGTGCGTCGGCCGGAGGCGGCTCGAGGACGAGGTGCTCGGGTCGCAGCTCGGGGGCGCCGTCGGCGAGGATCACGGCGCGCTCGAGCGCATTGCCGAGCTCGCGCACGTTGCCCGGCCAGGGCGCGGCGACGAGGCGCTCGCGCGTCGCCGCCGCCAGCGCCGGCGGGCGGCGGCCCAGCTCGCGGGCGATGCGCGCGAGCAGCGCCTCGGCGAGCGGCAGCAGGTCCCGGCGCCGCTCGCGCAGCGGCGGCAGGCGGACCGGAAAGACCGCGAGCCGGTGATAGAGGTCGTCGCGGAAGCGGCCCGCGGCGAGCATGGCGCGGAGGTCGCGGTTCGTCGCCGCGATCCAGCGCACGTTGGCGGCGATCGTCTGCCCCCCGCCGACGCGCTCGAAGCGCCGCTCCTGGAGGACGCGCAGCAGCTTCGCCTGCAGCTCGGGCTTGAGCTCGCCCACCTCGTCGAGGAAGAACGTGCCGCCCTCGGCCAGCTCGATGCGTCCGCGACGGCGCGCGGTCGCGCCGGTGAAGGCGCCTTTCTCGTGGCCGAACAGCTCGCTCTCGAGCAGCGTCTCGGCGAGCGCCGCGCAGTTGATGGCCACGAACGGCCCCGCCGCACGCTCGCTCCAGGCGTGCACGGCGCGCGCGGCGACCTCCTTGCCGACGCCGCTCTCGCCGAGCAGCAGCACGGTCGCGTCGGTCCGCGCCACCTTGCGCAGGGCCTCCTCCACCGCGACCATCGCCGGGTCCCCCCAGGTGAGGCGAACGGCGTCGCCGTGCGCGCGCTCGTCCTCCTCGCGCCGGTCGCGCAGCGTACGCCGCTCGACCGCGCGGGCGACGAGGAGGCGCAGCGACGCCGGGCTCTCCACCGGCTTCTGGAGGTAGTCGAAGGCGCCGAGCTTCATCGCCTCGATCGCGGTCTCGACCGTGCCGTGCGCGGTGAGCACGACGATCTCCAGCTCGGGCTGCTCGGCGCGCGCCTTGCGCACCAGTGCGAGGCCGTCCATCCCCGGCATGCGCAGATCGGTGATGAGGACGTGGAAGCCCTCGGCGTCGAGCCGCCGGACGGCCTCCTCCCCCGACGCCGCCTGGCGGACCGCGTGGCCGTCGGCCTCCAGCGCCTCGGCGAGGAAGGTGCGGACGCCGTCGTCGTCGTCGACCACCAGGATGCGGGCCATGCCGGAAACCTACGCGGGCAGTACGACGCGCAGCTCGCCGCCGCCCTCGGGATGCGTGCGCGCCGTGATGGTGCCAGCGTGCAGCTCGACGATGCGGCGCGCAACCGCGAGGCCGAGGCCCGTGCCGTGGACGCGGGTGGTGTAGAACGGCTCGAAGAGCCGGCTCGGGTCGCCGCCGGGGAGCCCGGCCCCGTGGTCGCGCACGGTGAAGACGAGGCCCGCGTCGGCGGCCTCGACGCACGCCTCGACGGGAGCGTCCGCGGGCGACGCCTCGACCGCGTTGCGCAGGAGGTTCACGAGCATCTGCTGGATGCGCGCGGCGTCGAGCCGCCACAGATGCGGCGCACGCGTCGTGTCGAGACGGATGCGCTCGGCGTCGACGCTGCGCGTCGCCTCGGCGAGGAGCGCGGCCGGGTCGGCGGGGGCGGGCTCGATCTGCGGCGCGCGCACGAAGCGCAGGAGATCCTCGGTGAGGTCTTCCAGGCGACGGGCCTCGCGCACCACCCGCGCCGCCTTCTCGTGCTCGGGGCTGCCGTCGGCGAGGCGCTCCTGGAGCAGCTGCGCGTGGCCCTTCAGCGCCGCGAGCGGGTTGCGGATCTCGTGCGCCAGGACCGCCGACATCTCGCCCAGCGTCACGAGCCGGCGGTCACGCTCGGCGGCGTCCTGGAGCAGCTCGGCGCGCCGCGTGAGGCGCCATAGGACGACGGTCGCGAAGACGAGCGCCACCACCGCGGCGAGCGAGACGAACAGGCTGCGTCGCACCGAGCGCGCGAGCGCATTCGCCTCCGCCGGCTCGTAGACGACGAGCAGCAGCGGTGCCGCCGGAAGCGGCGGGCGCAGCCGCATGCGATGCCGCATCGGCGGCGGCGCGACCATCGCGACGCGCGGCCCGAGCTGGTGCACCGTAGCGGGCGGCGTGGTGGCGAACAGACGCGTGACCGCCGCCGCATCGAGCCGGCAGTCGCCGGCCATGAGCGGCGGCGTCCCGCGCACGGCGATGCAGCGCAGTCCGAGGTCCTCGTGCCGCCGCACCTGGCGCGCGAGCTGCTCGGCGGACGGCACGCGCCCGTCCAGGAATCCGCGACGGAGCGCGTGCAGCAGGCGACGGCCCTGGCCCGCCGACACCTCCGCCCGCACGCGATGGACGCCGACCCAGCTCTGCACGGCCGAGCCGACGAGCGCGAGCGCCAGCACGGCGTAGACGAGCACCTGCGCCCAGCGCACGCGGCGCAGGGAGCGGCTGGCATCGGACGGCGGCGCGGCAGACATGCGGATCGGACCAGCGTACGGGCCGGCGGCGCGGGGGTAAAACGTCGGCCTCGCTGGAAAGCAAGGCGCGCGCCGCACGCCGCGCCCGTGGCGACGACCGCCGGCGCCAGCGACCGGCTGCGGAATCCGCACGCGCGCATGCGGATTCCGCAGCCCTGCCGTGGCGTGTTCGCACCGCACCCAACCCCGGCGCGCGTCCCGGCGCTGGCATGGCGCTCGCACTGACGACCAGCATCGCGAGCGCGACTCGCGCAGAAGGAGAATCGACATGAAGCCTCGCCTCATCGTTCCGCTGCTCGGTGCCGCCGCCCTCGTGCTCTCGGCGGGCGCGGCGCTCGCCAAGGACTGCTCGCACGGCAAGCGGCCGAGCTTCGAGGACCTCGACACCGACAAGAACGGCGCGCTCACCGCCGACGAGTTCGCCGCCGGCGCCCAGGCCCGCGCCAACGAGAAGTTCCAGAAGCTCGATCTCAACCAGGACGGCGTCGTGACCCAGGACGAGCTCGCCGCAGCGAAGGAGCAGTGGCGCACGCAGCGGCGTGAGCGCCGCAAGAGCACGCTGCCGATGTAGCCCACGCGCGGCGGCGCCGCCTTCCCCGGCGCCCGCCGCCTTCCGCGGCCCGATCGTCCCGCGACGATCGGGCCGCGTGTCTCGCTCGCCGCGGCCGAGTGCGCTACTGCCGGCGTCGCGTGTCGATCGCTCCCCTCGCGCTCGCGGATCCGTCCCGGCTGCCGTCGCACCGCGGCCTGCCGTGGCTCGGCGCACCCTGGGCGATGCTCTCCCACCCGGGCGCGTACCTGCTCGACGGCTATCGCCGCCTCGGCCCGGTGTTCCAGTTCCGGCTCTTCGGCTTCACCATGGTGGCGCTCTGCGGTCCGGAGGCGAATCGCCACCTCCTCGTCACCGCGCGCGACCGGCTCTCGCACGGCCTCGGCTACGCCATGGTGCGCGAGGTGCTCGGCGACGGCCTCCTCTTCCAGGACGGCGAGGTCCACCGTCGCAACCGCACGCTCATGACCCCGGCGTTCCACCAGAAGGGCGTCGCGCAGTACTTCGACGTGATGGCCGAGTGCACCGAAACCCACGTCGCGCGCTGGGCCGCCGCCGGCCCCGGGCCGATGTACGAGCGCCTGCGCCACCTGACCTTCGACGTCATGGCGCGGCTCGTGCTCGGTGTCGGCGGCGACGTCGCGCTCGCCGAGTTGTCGGCCCAGAACGACGCGCTCGCCCGCGGCACGAGCGCGTTCCTGCGCGTCGGCTGGCGCTTCACGACCTACGGCCGCGGGCTCGCGGCGCGCGACGCGCTGCGGGCGTACCTGCGCGGCGTCATCGCACGGCGGCGCGCCGAGCCGGGCAGCGACGCCCTCGGGCTCCTCATGGCGGCGCGCGACGAGGCCGGCGCCGCGCTCTCGGACGAGGAGCTGCTCGAGCAAGCCGTGATCCTCATGTTCGCCGGCCACGAGACGACGACCTCGATGCTGGCGTCGCTCCTGGTCGCGCTGCGCGACCATCCGGACTGGCAGGCGCGGCTCGTCGCCGAGCAGGACCGCGTCGTCGGCGACGGGCCCCTGCGCCTCTCGCACGTCGGCGCGCTGCGCGACCTCGACCTCGTGCTGAAGGAGGTCGAGCGCCGCTGGCCGCCCATCAGCCTGTGCCAGCGCGGCGTCACCGCGCCGCTCGAGTGGGCGGGGCACACGCTCCCGCCGGGGACGCTCGTCGTCTACTCGCCCTGGGTGACGCATCACATGCCCGAGGTCTTCCGCGACCCGGACCGCTTCGACCCCGAGCGCTTCGCGCCGCCGCGCGACGAGCACCGCGCGGTGCCCTACGCCCTGGTCGGCTTCGGCGGCGGGCCGCGCCTCTGCATCGGGCAGGCCTTCGCCCAGCTCGAGATGAAGATCGTGGCGAGCGAGCTGCTCCGGCGCTGGCAGGTGACGCTGGCGCCGGGCGCGCCGCCCGTGCGCTGGGTGCCGACGCTGCACCCGCGCAACGGCCTGCCGGGAGCCGTCGCGCCGCGATGACACGCCGGCTCCTCGGGCTCCCGCTCGTGGCACCCGCCGTCGCCGCCGCGAGCGACCGGCGCCGCCAGCCGCGGTGACCCTCGGCTCGGGCGCCGCGTCCCGCGGGGACGGCGACGCCCGAGCCCAGGGCGCGAGGACGGGTGGGGGCGCGTCCTGGGGAATCAGCCGAGGGCGGCGCGCGCGCTCAGCTCGGCGGCGAGGACGGGCTGCGGCCGGCGGCGGGCCGGGCGCATGCCGAAGCCGCCGGTGCGGAGACGGATGCGGATGCGGGGGCTGTCGCGCTCGGCCGGAGCGGCTCCGCCGGTAGCGAGGCACGCGCCGCGGCCGGGTGCCGTCTGCTCGCGCAGCTTGCGGCGCAGCGGGCCGGCGGCGATGCCGAGGGCGTCGCAGATGTTCACGAACGAGAACGGCCAGGTCTCGTCGGCGCTCCAGAGCCAGTGCTCGGCTTCGCGCTGGATGCGGATCGCGCCGCGCGGCGGCTCGAGGTAGCAACGGATGGCGTCCTCGAGGACGGCGAGCATGAGGGCCCGCTCACCGGAGATGAGCGAGTCCCGCCGCGGAGCGGCGAGCTGCTCGGGGAGCACCGTGTCGGGGGCCAGGAGCTCGGAGCCGGCGAAGGCGGGCTGGTGGGCGGTCATCGTTCCTCCTTGTGCCCACTGACGACGGACCGCAGCTGCGTACTGTGTCACGGGCCCGGAGTCGCGACGCCGGACGCGCGCGGGATGCCACGCGTCATGCGGCCTGCGGCAGCCGGATCGGGCGCGGCAGGTCGGGCACGTCGCACAGCGCCGTCGCGATGAAGCGATGGCTGGTCGCGGCGAGCGTACGCCGCGTCTCCCCCGCCGGCTGGAGCAGCGGCCCCCAGGTGAGCTCGGCGGCGAGCGCACGACGCCCGAGCACCTGCCGCAGCGAGTCGACGAAGCTCATGTCGCCGACGAAGGCCGCCGCCGGATCGCGCGCGCCGTCGGAGGCGAGATAGCGCAGGGCCACGGGCTGCACGGGGACACCGGCGTCGACCGCCGCCTGGAGCAGCGCCGCGTAGAACCGGCCGACGGCGGCGCCGTCCGTGGTCGTACCCTCCGGAAAGACGACGACGCGCTCGCCGGCGCGCAGCGCCGCAGCCACGGTGTCCTTCACGCGGGCGGCGTCACGGCAGCAGCCGCGGACGATGAAGAACGTCCCGAAGCCGCGCACGATCGCGCCGGCGACCGGCCAGTCGCACACCTCGCGCTTGGCCACCGAGCGGCCGCCGCGCCAGGCCTGGAGCGCATAGACGTCGAGCCAGGAGACGTGGTTGGCGACCACGAGCACCGGGCCGTCCACCGGTCCGCGCGCGCCGCGGCGCACCAGGCGCACGCCGAGGATGCCCAGCGTCTGGCGCGCGAAGCGCGCCAGCCACACGGCGCGCGTGTCCGCGCCGAGACGCGGCACGAGCGTCACGGCGGCGAGCCATACGACGACGAGATGCGCGACCAGCGCAACCGTCCGCGCGAGCCGCACCGCGCGGTGGCGCTCCCGCTCAGGCCGCACGGAGGAGGTGCGCCGCGTGTCGCCGGCTCATGCGCGCGAGCGGCAGCAGGACGAGCAGGTCGGCGCAGTCGAAGTCCGGGTCCCACGCCGGATCGCCGCAGACGAAGGCGCCGAGCCGCAGGTACGCCTTCAGCAGTGGCGGCATCGGCGCCTCGTCCTCGACGGGCGGCCGGTGCAGCGGTAGCGGGCGGCGCGGAAAGACGCGCAGCTCGGGCGGCCCCAGGTGCTCGCGCCGCAGCCGGCGGCAGAGCGCGGCGACCGGCGCGCCGCCCTCGGCGAGGCTGATGCTGGTGCAGCCGATGACGGTGGTGGCGCCGACGTCACCGAGCCAGCGCAGCAGGCCGCCCCAGAGGGCCGCGATCGCGGCGCCGCGCCGGTGCTCCGGTGCGACGCACGCGCGTCCGACCTCGACGAGCCCGCTGCCGAGCGCGAGCACGCGCGTCAGGTGGAACTCGGTCTCGGAGTAGAAGCTGCCGGCGCGGCGCGCCTGCGCCGCCGTCAGCATGCGATAGGTGCCGACCACGCGCCCGCTGGCGGTCTCACGCAGCAGCAGGTGGGCACAGAAGTCGTCGAAGCGATCGACGTCGAGCCCGGCCTCGAGCGTGTCGAGCCGTGCGCCGAGCTCCTCGGCAAAGACCTGCCAGCGGAGCCGCTGCGCGGCGCGGACGTCGTCCCGGGTCGTGGCGAGCGTCACCGCGAAGGGTTGCCGGGGCATGTTGGTGGCCTGCATGGGTCACCTCCTTGCTCTGCGAGGGTAGCCGCGCGCGGTTACCTCCGGGTGATCGCGACGCGAAGGTCCGGCGACCTTTTCCCTGTTCCTCCGCAGCGCTAGAGTGTCTGCCATGGCGAACGAGACGCTCACGGTCCGCGACGATCGCACCGGCAAGGAGTACGTCCTGCCGATCGAGCAGGGCACGATCCGCTCGACCGACCTCGCGCAGATCAAGCTGGACGCCGACGACCCGGGCATCGCCACCTACGACCCCGGCTTCATGAATACCGCGGCCTGCAAGAGCGCCATCGCCTACATCGACGGGGACAAGGGCATCCTGCGCTACCGCGGCTACCCGATCGAGGAGCTGGCCGAGAAGAGCACCTACCTCGAGACCGCGTACCTGGTCGTGAAGGGCGAGCTGCCGACGACGTCGCACCTCAAGATGTGGACCCGCAACGTCAAGATGCACACCATGGTCCACGAGAACCTGAAGCGCCTGATGCAGGGCTTCCGCTACGACGCGCACCCGATGGGCATCCTGGTGTCGACCATCGGTGCGCTGTCGACGTTCTACCCCGAGGCGAAGGACGTCACCGACCTCGAGTCACGCCGCGTGCAGACCCGCCGCCTGATCGGCAAGGTCCCGACCATCGCCGCGTTCGCGTATCGGCACAGCCGCGGCCTGCCCTACGTCTACCCGGACAACGACCTCAGCTACACCGGCAACTTCCTCTCGATGCTCTTCAAGATGACCGAGCTGAAGTACCGGCCCGACCCGGTGCTCGAGCGCGCGCTCGACGTGCTCTTCATCCTGCACGCCGACCACGAGCAGAACTGCTCGACCTCGACGGCGCGCGTCGTCGGCAGCGCCCACGCCGACCCGTACATGTCGCTGGCGGCCGCCGCGGCGGCGCTCGCGGGCCCGCGTCACGGCGGGGCCAACGAAGAGGTCGTGCGCATGTTGCGCGAGATCGGCTCGGTGAAGAACATCCCCGACCTCATCAAGCAGGTGAAGGCCGGCGAGCGGCGCCTCATGGGCTTCGGGCACCGCGTCTACAAGAACTACGATCCGCGCGCGAAGATCATCAAGGAGGTCGCCTACCAGGTGTTCGAGGTGACCGGCCGCAGCCCGCTCATCGACATCGCGCTCGAGCTCGAGAAGATCGCGCTCGAGGACGAGTACTTCGTGAAGCGCAAGCTCTACCCGAACGTCGACTTCTACTCGGGCATCATCTACGACGCGATGGGCTTCCCGATGGAGATGTTCCCGGTGCTGTTCGCGATCCCGCGCACGTCGGGATGGATGGCGCAGTGGGCGGAGTTCATCACCGACAAGGACCAGAAGATCGCGCGCCCGAAGCAGATCTACACCGGGCACGCGATGCGCTCGTACCTGCCGCTCGACGCACGCCGCGACGTCGGCCCGGGCGAGACCGAGATCGGCGGCCCGCTGTAGCGAGGTGACGGTGGCGCGCCGCGCACGGGATGCGTGCGGCGGGCCGGGAGGGGTGGATGGCGGCGGTGGAAGCATGGCTCGACGCGATCGCGGGGTTCGTCTGGGGCTGGCCGCTCCTCGTCCTCCTGTTCGGCACGCACCTGTTCCTCACGGTGCGCCTGCGGTTCCCGCAGCGCTGGGTCTGGCGCGGCATCCGCCTGTCGGTGGCGCGCGATCCCGAGGGCGAAGGCGACGTCAGCCACTTCGGGGCGCTCGTCACCGCCCTCGCGGCGACGATCGGCACCGGCAACATCGTCGGCGTCGCCACCGCGGTCGCGGCCGGCGGGCCCGGCGCGGTCCTCTGGATGTGGCTCACCGGCGTCTTCGGCATCGCCACCAAGTACGCCGAGTCGCTGCTGGCCGTGCACTACCGCGTCCGCCTGCCGGACGGCACGTTCGGCGGTGGCGCCATGTACGTGCTCGAGCGCGGCCTCGGCTGGCGGCGGCTCGGGGCCGCGTTCGCGGCGCTGACGGCGATCGCCGCGTTCGGCATCGGCAACATGGTGCAGGCGAACTCGGTCGCGCAGCTCGCCTGGGACACGGGCGGCGTGCCGACCTGGGTCAGCGGGCTCGCGATGGCGGTCGGCACGGCGTTCGTGATCGTCGGCGGCATCCGCAGCATCGCCCGCGTCTGCGAGTGGCTGGTGCCGTTCATGGCGCTGTTCTACGTCGTCGGCTGCGCGATCCTCCTGTGGCTCGGGGCCGACACGCTGCCGGCGACGGTCCGCCTCATCGTCGAGACCGCCTTCACCGGCCAGGCGGCGGTGGGCGGGTTCGCGGGTGCGGGGATCGTCGCGGCGGCGCGCTTCGGCATCGCACGCGGGCTCTTCTCGAACGAGTCGGGGCTCGGCAGCGCGCCGATCGTCGCCGCTGCGGCGCGCACCTCGGATCCGGTCCGGCAGGCGCTCGTGTCGTCGACCGGCACCTTCTGGGACACGGTCGTCGTGTGCGCGATGACCGGGCTCGTCGTCGTCAACTCGGGCCACTGGCAGGACGGGCTCGGCGGCGCGCAGCTCTCACGCGCGGCGTTCGCGGAGATCCCGACGATCGGACCGATCGTCCTCACGGTCGGACTCCTCACCTTCGTCTTCTCGACGATCCTCGGCTGGTCGTACTACGGCGAGCGCGCGATCGCGTACCTGTTCGGCACGCCGGCGATCACCCCGTACCGCTGGGCATGGGTCGTGGCGGTGATGATCGGCTCGGTCGCTTCGCTGCCGGCCGTATGGGCGTTCGCCGACATCGCCAACGGGCTCATGGCGATCCCGAACCTGATCGCGCTCCTCGCGCTCCAGCGCGTGCTCGTCGCCGAGACCCGGCGGGGACTCTGGCAGGCGCCGCCGGAGCCGTGACGGCTGCGGCGGCGCCTGCGTGGTTGACCGCCGCGGGCGCGGTCCGTAGCTGTCGAGACGATGCGCCTCGCGCTCGCCGCCGCCCTCCTCTGCCTGACCACGGGGCGCGCGCTCGCCGTCGTCCTCGGCGGGGGTCTCGTCGACGCCGACTGCCGCATCGCCTTCGGCGACGTCGACGCGACCGCCGGCGCGAGCGGCGTCGTGTGCACCGACGGCGACCCGACCTGCGACCGCGACGGCGTCGCCGACGGCCAGTGCCGCTTCACGGTCCGACTGTGCACCGGCGTCGACGCGCCCACCTGCGACCCGGCGACGCTGAGCAGCGTCACCGTCGCGGGCCTCGCGCTGCCCGAGCCGCCGCTGCCGAGCCAGGACGGCGCCTGCGGCGAGGCGGCCGACGTCGTCGTGCCGGTCGGCACGGCGAGCGGCGCGACGGTGCTCGCGCGCGGCAACGGCGCGCTCCGCGACGTCGACTATCTGAACCTCTGCTGCCGCAGCGGCGCCGGGCTGTTCGACGCGGCCCGCTGCGCCCTCGCCGTCGACCTCGCGGTGAGCGGCTGCACCGTGCCGCGTCGCGTACGGCGGCTCTTCGCCGCGGCGGACCGTCTGGTCGCGAGCGGGGAGCCGACGAAGCGCGCCGTGCGCCGCGCCCGTCGGAGCCTCTTCAAGGTGCGGCAGAAGGCGCGGCGGATGGCCGCCCGCGACGCCTGCGGCAACGCGCTCGGTCTGGTCGCCAGCCATGCCGAGGCGATGCTCGCCGCCGCCGCCGCGACCAATCTCACACGCTGACCGGCGTCCCCAGCTTCTGCGCGACGACCTCGCCGACGCGGGTCCACAGCTCGTGCCCGTCGCGGTCGTCGACCCACGTCTCGCGCGTGGGCTCCCAGTCGTAGTGCCAGGCGCGCGCCGCGGCGGCGAACCACATCTGGTGCGCGCCGGACTGGCGGTTGAGGACGTATTTCGTGCCGTCCTCGAAGACGATCGCCACGAGGCCGTCGGCGCGCGTGACCTCGAGATCCTCGTTCACGTCGAGCGCCCGCGCCACCCGATCGAGCGCCTGGTCGGCGAGGCGGAGATAGGTCTCGGCATCCATCGGCGCGGACACTAGCCCCGACTGGGCGCCCTTGCTATCCCAGCCGGCCATGGCGGACGAAGACGACGCGAGGGAAGTGGAGCGGCTGCGGGCCGAGGTCGAGCGTCTGAAGAAGGCGCAGACCCGGGGCGTGACCCTCAAGGTCAGCGAGAAGGGCGCGCTCAGTGTCTACGGCATGGGGCGCTTCCCCGTGACGCTCTACAAGGAGCAGTGGGTGAAGCTCCTCGACATGGCCGAGGACATCCGCGCCTTCATCCGCGACAACGACACCGCCCTGAAAGCCAAGGGCTAGGCGAACGCCGAGGAGCCGTCTTCGATGATCGAGTGGAGCGAGCAGCACCTGATGATCCGCGACATGATGCGGCGGTTCATCGACGCCGAAATCAAGCCGAAGCTCGACGACCTCGAGCACGGCGACCTGCCCCCGTACGACATCCTGCGCAATCTGATGCGTACGTTCGGCCTCGACGAAGTCGCGCGCCAGCGCTTCGCCGGGCAGATCGCGCGCGAGAAGAAGGCCGCCGCGGCCCGCGCGCGCGGCGAGGCGCCGCCGGCGCGGCCCGCGCGCGAGAGCGAAGGCCACGACGTCGGACTCCAGATCATCCCGATCATCGAGCTCTGCCGCTGGTGCCCCGGCATGGTGACGGCCATGGGGGTCAGCGTCGGCCTGACCGCCCAGGCGATCATGGCCAAGGGCACGACGGCGCAGAAGGAGCGCTGGGTGCTGCCGCTCCTCACGCTCGAGCACGTCGGCGCCTGGGCGATCACCGAGCCGGGCTCGGGCTCCGACGCGTTCGGCGGCATGAAGTCGACCGCGCGCCGCGACGGCGACGGCTACGTCCTGAACGGCTCGAAGACGTTCATCACGAACGGCCCGTACGCCGACACGATCGTCTTCATCTGCAAGCTCGACGACGGCACCACCCCGGCGAAGGACCGCAAGGTCCTGCAGTTCGTGCTGGAGCGCGGCATGCCCGGGCTCACGCAGTCGCGGCCGCTGCGCAAGATGGGAATGCATTCCTCTCCCACCGGCGAGCTGTTCCTGGAAGACGTGCGCTGCGGCAAGGATCGGCTCCTCGGCGAAACCGAGGAGGTCGCCGGCGGCCGCTCGGGCGCGAAGGCGACGTTCTCGATGGAGCGCTCCGGCGTCGCCGCGATGGCGCTCGGCATCGTCGAGGAGTGCCTCCAGCTCTGCGTGCAGTATGCCCGGACGCGCGTGCAGTTCGGCCGCCCGATCGGCGAGTTCCAGCTGATCCAGCTGAAGCTGGCCAAGATGGAGGTCGCGCGCATGAACCTCCAGAACCTCGTCTTCCGCCAGATCGAGCTGGCCCAGGAGGGCAAGGGCCTCAGCTTCGCCGAAGCGTCCGCCTGCAAGTACTACGCAGCAGGCGCCGCGATGGAGGTCGCGCTCGAGGCGGTGCAGCTCTTCGGCGGCAACGGCTACATGGCCGAGTACCGCGTCGAGCAGCTCGCCCGCGACGCCAAGGTGCTCCAGATCTACGGCGGCACCGACGAGATCCAGGTCTCGCAGATCGCACGCAACCTGCTCGCCGACGGCTGACCGGCCGCCCCGAGCGGCGCGGGCGCCGCCGGCACCGGCGCCCGCCGGCGCAAATGTTCGTTGACGGTTCGATGACGGGCATGCGACGTTTCGTTGACGATGCGTGCCCAACCTCGTCGCCTTCTTCCGCTGCTCGCCCTCGCCGCCGCGCTGGCCCTGCCGTCCGCAGCCGCCCTCGCCGCCGACCAGGCCGTTCGCGGCATGACGTTCGCCGTGACCGACCCGAAGCCGGGCGAGCCCGCGAAGCGCAAGCTCACCTTCGTCGCAAAAGAAGTCGGAGGCGGCCACACCGTGGTCGGCGATCCGCGCGTGCCCACGAACGCCGCCGGCGCGACCCTCCGTATCGACGTCGCCGGCGCGACGCCCGGTAGCCAGACGTTCGTCTTGCCGCAGCGCGACACCGCCGCGGGCAAGCCGCTGTGGCGGACGCTCAAGCCCGGCGGCTTCCTCTACTCCGACGCGCGCGGCGAGTTCGGACCCGTCACGTTGCTGCGCCTGCGTCGCGCCGTGAACGGCACCGTGCAGATCAAGGGCACGCTGAAGGGCGACGGCCTGACGGTGACGCCGCCCGCCGACGGCACCGCCGCGACGGTGACGCTGACCTTCGGCACCGGCGACCGCTACTGCGTCCAGTATGCCGACGGCGCGGTGAGAAACGACGCCGCCCGCGCCTTCCGCGTGAAGAAGCCGGCGACGAAGGGCTGCCCCGCGACCGTCACCGGCGAGTTCCTCGCTCTCGCCTACAACGTCGCCGGTCTGCCCCAGGGCCTGTCGGGCTCCGACCCCGAGATCAACACCCCCCTCATCGGCCCGCTGCTGAACAACTACGAGATCACGCTCCTCCAGGAGACGTGGAAGACCCCGGATCCGAACCCGCTCGCGCCGCTGCGCGTGTACCACGAGATCCTCGAGGCCACGGCGCGGCATCCCTTCCGCTCGATCGCCGCGCCGCAGCCGCTCGGCACCAACCCCTTCCGCCCGAGCGCGATCCTCGCCGACGGCCTGAACCGCTTCTCGAACTTCCCGTTCGACGAGGAGATCCGCATCCCCTGGGCCACCTGCGTCGAGAGCGCCGCCGACTGCCTCGCCACGAAGGGCTTCAGCATCGCCCGCACGACCTTCGCGCCCGGCGTGGTCGTCGACGTCTACAACCTGCACATGGAGGCGGGGAGCGACCCGGCCGACAACGTCGCGCGCAACCAGGGCATCACCCAGCTCGTCACCGCGATGAACGGCTACTCTGCGGGACGCCCGGTCATCATCGGCGGCGACTTCAACCTGCACACCAACACCCAGCCCGCCGGCTCGCAGTACGCGCGGCTGCTGAGCGAGGCGGGCCTGACCGACGTGTGCGCCGCGGTCGGCTGCCCGAGCCCGAGCCGCATCGACAAGTTCGCGTTCCGCAGCGGCGGCAAGGTCACGCTGACGGCGTTGTCGCACCGCTTCGAGACCGACGTCTTCGTCCGCAACGGCAACATCCGCCTGAGCGACCACGATGCGCTGGCGGTGCGTTTCGCGTGGAGCGTGACGGCCGACTGATACGCCGCACGTGGTTGACTGAGCCCGGCGGAACCCCGAGAGGCGGTGCATGCATCGCCTCTCGGCCGCCCTGCTCGCCTTCGTGCTCGCGACGCCCGCGCTCGCCGCCTCCGAGCTTCCCGCCATAGGCACTGCGTTCCCGTCCTGGTCGCTGCGCGACCACACCGGCACGGTCGTCACCTCGGAGAGCCTCAGGGGCAAGACCTACCTGCTCTGGTACTACCCGAAGGCCCAGACCCCCGGCTGCACCATCGAGGGGCGCGGGCTCCGCGACGACTTCCCGTCGTTCCAGCAGCGCGGCGTCGAGATCCTCGGGGTGTCGTTCGACGACCCGAGGGCCAACGCCACCTTCGTCACGGCCGAGCAGTTCCCGTTCCGCCTCCTCTCCGACACCGACCGCACCCTCGCCCTCCAGGTCGGCGCCGCCGCCTCCGCCGACGCCCCGGTCTCGCGCCGCGTGTCGTTCCTCGTCGGCCCGGACGGCAAGGTCATCAAGACCTACGGGATGGTGATCCCGACGACGCACGCGGCCGACGTCCTCGCCGACCTGGTCGCGAAGCCCTGAGAGGCCGGGGCGCGATCACCCGCGCCCCACCCGGCTCACAGGCCGAGGATGCGGTCGTAGCGGGCGATGCGCGACGCATCGCCGCTCGTGATGCGGTCGGCGTTCAGCTGCACCGCCGCCATGTGGCGATGGATGAAGCTCTGCGCCAGCTCGAGACGGCCCGGCGCCGTGTCGGCGAGGCACAGGAGCTCGGCGCTCGCGACCACGTCGATCACCATCTCCGCGACGCGCTTGGCGTTCAGCAGCGCGTACTGCGGATCGCCCATGAGCGCCGGGGCGGTGCTCATGAGCGTCTCGATGCCGGCGGCGACGAGCCCCACCAGCTCGGGGTACGTGCCGCGCAGCGTCTCCAGCTCGGCGCGCACCTCCTCGAGGGTCGCGAAGAGCGCGCCCTTGCCCATCTCCTTGAGCGCGAAGCTCGCCTGTACCTCCGACGTGCCCTCGTAGATGGTCGTGATGATCGAGTCGGAGTGGTAGTGGCCGGCGACCGACTCGGCCATGTAGCCCAGCCCGCCGTGGAGCTGGATGCCCTGGCGGGTGACGTGGTTCGAGATCTCGGTCGCGTAGTACTTGCAGAGCGGGGTGAAGAAGCGGATCAGCTGCGTGTTGCGATCCATCTCGGCCTGGAGCGCCGGGCCCTGCGGATCGGCCTGGCCCGGCGGCGTGGCGAGGTAGGTGCGGATCGCGTCGGTCATGTCGATCATGGCCGACGTCCGCTGGAGCAGCGCGCGCGCCGACTCGATGTTGATGCGCATGAGCGTCAGCATCGACTTCACCAGCGGCTGCTGGAGGATCGGCGCACCGAACTGCACGCGCTGCGCGGCGTACTCGCGCGCGGCGTGATAGGCGCCCTGCGCGATCCCGAGCGCCTGCGCGGCGACGCCCAGACGGGCGTTGTTCATGAGGTCGAGCATGGCGCGGAAACCCTGGCCCGGCTTGCCGAGCAGCCACGCCTCGGCGCGATCGAACGTGACCACACAGGTCGGCGAGCCGTGGATGCCGAGCTTGCGCTCGACACGGGCGACACCCAGCGCGTTGGGGCGCCCGTCGGGCAGCGTGCGCGGGCAGAGCATCAGATTGAGGCCGTTCGTCGTGCCCTTCGACTGCTCGAACGTCGCCGCGTCGCGCGCGAGCACCAGGTGTATCTGCGCCCCGCCGTTGGTGATGAAGATCTTCTCGCCCTCGATGAACCAGCGGGCGCCCTCGCGCGTGACGCGGGTCGTGATGCCGCCCAGGTCGGAGCCGGCCTGCGGCTCGGTGAGATCCATCGCGCCCTGCAGCTCGCCCGATTGGAAACGCGGCAGGTAGGCGCGCTTCAGCGCCTCGTCGCCGTACTTCTCGATGTCGAGCGCGACGCCGGCCTGGAGGCCGACGATCGTCATGAGACTCGCGTCGGCGCGTGAGACCATCTCGAGGTACGGCGTGTTGACGAGCAGCGGCAGGCCGTAGCCGCCGTAGTCCGCGTGCATGGTGAGGCAGAGGAGCCCCGCCTGGCGCAGCTTCTCGTAGCCGGCGGCGATGTGCGACGGAACCACGACCTCGCCCTGCTCGAGCCGCACCTCCTCCTCCCAGTGCCCGCGCGAGCCGGCGTCGATGGACGCACAGATCTCGCCGGTGGTGCGCAGGATGTCCTTGTAGGTGGACACCTCCTCGGCCGGGTCGACCTCGCCGCCGCGGCGCAGGCGGAAGTACCGCGCCCAGTCGAAGCGGTGGTCGAGGAAGAGCTGCATGTCCCGGTGGAAATACTCGGTCGCCATCGGGAGCCAGGCTAGCAGGCGGCTCCCGGACGTACACGCCGGACGATGCGATCCGCGGGCGCGAGGGACCGGGCCCGCGCGCCCCGCGCCGGAGGGCTACCGGCGCGGCGGGAACAGCACGAGCCCGCGCGCCCGGGTCGCCGCCAGGCGCAGCAGGAAGGCGTCCCGCGGCACGGCCCGGGCGCCGAAGCGCTCCATGTGCGGGGTCAGGACCTGGATGTCGAGCCAGTCGAGGCCGGCGCTGCGCAGGTGGTCGATCAGATGGAGGAGCGCCAGCTTCGACGCGTAGGGCTCGTGGTAGAACATGCTCTCGGCGGCGAACGCGCCGTCGACGTCGACGCCGTAGATGCCGCCGACGAGGCGGTCGCCGTCCCAGGCCTCGGCGCTGTGCGCCGTACCGAGCTCGTGCAGCCGCACGTAGGCCATGTGGATGTCGGGCGTGATCCACGTGCCCTCCTGGTCGGGACGCGGTGTGGACGCGCAGCCCGCGATGACCTCGGGGAAGGCGCGATCGATCGTGCAGCGAAAGCGGGTCTTCGCACGCGCCCGCACGAGGCTGCGCGGCAGGTGGAGGTCGGCGAAGTCGAGCATGCCGCGCGCCGGCGGCGAGAACCACAGGAGAGGCAACCCGCGGGCGGGCCATGGAAAGATGCCCTGGCGATAGGCGAGCCGCAGCGTGTCCGGGTGCAGGTCGCCGCCGATGGCGACGACGCCCTCGGGATTCGCGCTGCGCGGGTCGGGAAAGCGGCGGACCGGCATCGGCTACGCGACGGACGGATCGACGCGGCAGAGCGCCGCACTGACGTCCCACAGCCGGGCGGCGAGCGCGCGATCGTAGGTCGGCCTCGACGTGCGCTTGGCGCGGCGGCGCACGAAGTAGCGGCCGTGCTCGCCCGCCGCCTCCGGCGCCGACGCGAGCCAGATCGCGGTGTCGGCCCCCTGGCGCGGGGTGCGGAAGAACGGCGCGAGAAGCCGCGTCGCGAGGATCGCCCAGCGCCCGTTGTTGTGGCCCAGCCCGGTGGCGACCGCGCCCGGATGGAGGCAGTTCACGGTGACCCCCGAGCCCTCGAGCCGCCGCGCCAGCTCGTAGGTGAAGAGGATGTTCGAGAGCTTCGACGTGCCGTAGACCCGCATCGCGCGGTAGCTCCCCGCCTGCCCGAGGTCGTCGAGATCGAGCCGCCCGAAGCGGTGTGCCTCGGATGCGACGTTGACGATGCGCGCCGGCGCGCTCGCGCGCAGCCGCGGCAGGAGGAGCAACGTCAGGAGAAAGTACGCGAGGTGGTTGGTCGCGAAGACGGTCTCGATGCCGTCGTCGGTGGTCGCGTGCGCGAGATTCACGACGCCGGCGTTGTTGACGAGGACGTCGATGCGCGGGCAGCGCACGAGCAGCTCGCCGGCGACGCGGCGAACGTCGGCCTGGCGCGACAGATCGGCGAGGTGCACCGACGCCGCCGGTCGGCCGGCCGCGGCGTCGAGCTCCGCCGCGACGGCCTCGCCGCGGCCGCGATCGCGGCAGACGACGGCGACGTGGTCGCCCGCTGCCGCCAGCGCCCGCGCGATCTCACGGCCGATGCCCGAGGTGGCACCGGTGACGACGCAGATTCGCCCGTCCATCGGCGCCGAGTCTAACCAGAACCGCTCACCGTGCCGAGCCGGGCGGCCGCGACGGCGGCCGGCGGCGTGCGTTCAGGCGCGCGGCTCGAGCATGACGAGCAGCTGCCCCGCCAGCCCGGCCTCGCGATGGACGCCGAAGCCGTGGACCTCGGCCGAGGTCGCGATCTCGACGAAGACGCGCGGCGACGGGTACTGCACGAGCCCCACGAGGTCCCACGGCTCCTCGACCTCGCCCAGCACGACGCCGAGCGCCCGCCCCTGGTACAGGAGGCGGCCGCCGCGCGACTCGACGAACGGGACCATGAGATCCGCGTAGCGCTGATAGGCCTCCTCGCCGGTGAGGTGCGCGTCGCGCCCGTCCGGATACTGCGCGCGGGGATGGAACTTGAGGAGATTCAGCATGACGATCGGCACGTCGCGGCCGTCGGCGGCGACGGCGCTCAGCTGATCGCCGGTGGGGAGCAGGGCGTTGCGCACGAGCATGGGCGCCGCCCATAGCACCGGCGGGCGGGCGGACGAAATTCGTGCTAGCCGGGCGGCATGCGGATGCTGCACACGATGCTGCGGGTGGGCGACCTCGAGCGCTCGCTGGCGTTCTACTGCGAGGTGCTCGGCATGCGCCTCCTGCGCCGCAAGGACTACCCGAGCGGCCGCTTCACGCTCGCCTTCGTGGGCTACGGCGACGAGGCGGATCACACCGTCCTCGAGCTCACCCACAACTGGGACGCGAGCCACTACGACGTCGGCACGGGCTACGGCCACGTCGCGATCGGCGTCGAGGACATCTACGCCACCTGCGGCGCGCTCCGCGCGCGCGGCGCGACGATCACGCGCGAGCCCGGCCCGATGAAGCACGGCGGCTCGGTGATCGCGTTCCTCCAGGACCCGGACGGCTACAAGATCGAGCTGATCCAGCTCCGCGGCCGCACCGACTGACCCCTGCGCCACAAGGCGCGTCTGCGCGATGCAGTGCCGCCGGGTCTCGCAGCCATGCACGGCCGATCGGTCGGCGGCGCACGACGGTGCGCGGCTCCTCACTGGCGCACGCCTTGCTTCGATCGACCCCGATGCCCGCAGCACGCCGCGTCTTCGCCTGCGCACTCGCCCTGTCGCTCGTCCTCGCCCTGGCCGGCGATGCCGCCGCCAAGGCGAAGAAGCGGGCGCCGATCCGCATGTCGAAGCCCGCCCGCGGGGCCCAGATCGTGGTCGGCCCGATCAAGGTGCCGAAGGGCTCCGAGGTCACCGAGTGCACCTACATGAAGCTGCCGAGCAGGAAGGATCTCGCCGTCAACAAGGTGAAGATCAAGGTCAACGGCGGCAGCCACCACATCCACCTCTATCGGCCCCACGACCGCACGCTGTCGATCGAGAACGGCCACGAGACGTGCAACTTCGCGCTCGACTTCGACGTCTGGCAGCTGATCCTCGGCAGCCAGAGCGTGCTGCTCAACTGGAAGCTGCCCGACGGCATCGCCTTCCATTTCACCGCGCGCGAGCAGCTCGCGGCGCAGACGCACTTCGTCGACAACGGCGCGCTCTCGACGCCGGCGGACGGCTGGGCGATCTACAACCTCTACGCGATTCCGGAGCGCAAGGTGACGTCGTACGCGGGCGCGCTCTTCGGGCAGGACAAAGACGTGGTCGTGCCCGCGCATTCGATCGCCACCGCAACCACCCGCTGCGTCTTCGATCGGCCGGTCGACCTGCTCGCGCTCACCGGGCACTACCACTTCCGCGGCGTGAAGTTCACCGCCCACGTGTGGGACGGCGAGAAGACCGGCACGCCCCTCTACGAGTATCACGGCTACGACGAGCCGACGTTCCGTCGCTTCGCCGCCGGCGAGCAGGCGCAGATCCCCGGCATCGAGTGGACCTGCACCTACGAGAACGACACCGATCGCGACTACACCTTCGGACCCTTCACCGACGACAACGAGCACTGCAACCTGTTCGCGTTCTACTACCCGACGCTCAGCAAGCAGGAGTTCATGACCTGCGTGCAGCAGGACAGCCGGGTCACGGTGACGGTCCGGCACTGACGGTGCGCGCCGGACTGGCCCGGCGCGCCGGGCTCGGGTAGGACCGCCGCGTGCAGCACGTCCTCTTGGTGCCGGGATTCTTCGGCTTCACGAACCTCGGCGACCTGCGCTACTTCGGCCACGTGCGCGACGCCCTGCTGCGCGGCTTTGCGGCGCGCGGGCTCGAGGCCTCGGTCGCGGTCGTGCGCACGCTGCCCACGGCGTCGCTGCCGCGACGCGCGGCCCGCGTCGCCGCCACGCTCGCGACGCTCCCCGACGACGGCGCGCCGGTGCACCTCGTCGGGCACTCGAGCGGCGGGCTCGACCTTCGCCTCCTCACCTCGCCCGGCGTCGCCCTGCCGACCGAGGTCGCCGTCGAGGCGCTGCTCGCCCGCGTGCGCTCGGTGGTGACGGTGACGACGCCGCACCACGGCACGCCGCTCGCCGCGGTCTTCACCGGGCTGCTCGGCCAGCGGCTGCTCCAGCTCCTCTCGCTGGTCACGATCTACGTCCTGCGCTTCGGCCATCTGCCGCTGACGGCCGTCTTCAAGGTGGGCCAGGTCTTCGCGCATCTGGACGGCCGCCTCGGCCTCGAGGGCGCGCTGCTCGACGAGCTGTACGCGCAGCTGCTCGCCGACTTCTCGCCCGAGCGGCGCGACGCCGTCGCCGCCTTCCTCGCCGACGTGGAGTCCGACCGCGGCCTCCTCCCCCAGCTGACGCCCGAGGGCATGGCGCTCCTCAACGCCACCGCCGCCCCGCGCCCGGGGCTGCGCGCCGGCTCCGTGGTCGCGATGGCGGCGCCGCCCGGCGTGCGCTCGACCCTGCGCGTGGGCCTCGACCCCGCCGCCCAGGCGACCCACGTCATGTATCAGGCACTGCACCGCCTGACCCGCATGCGCCCCGAGGAGGTGCCTCCGTGCACCGACGCGCAGGCCGACGTCATGCGCGCGGCCTACGGCACGGTGCCCGACGCCGACGCCAACGACGGCGTCGTGCCGACACGTTCGCAGCCGTGGGGCACGCTGCTGCACGCGGCGCGCGGCGACCACCTCGACGTCCTCGGGCACTACGGCGCCGAGCCGCCGCACGTCGATTGGCTCGCTACCGGCACGGGATTCGACCGCGGCGCCTTCGAGGCGCTGTGGGACGACGTCATGCGCTTCCTGCTGGCCGAATGAGCGTCGCCTCGTCGTGCGGCGGGAGTCGCTGCGCCCCACGTTGACAACGGCGCGCGCCCGGCCGTACGACCGGAGGCGTGACCACCGCTCCGGCGGCGCCCGTCGACGCTGCACGCACCGTCGTGGTGCAGGGCCGCACGGTGGCGTTGCCGGTGGTCGTACGCGACGCGGTCGCGGTGACGGCGATGTTCCTCGTCCCCACCGCCGCAGCACGCCGCCTGATCCCCCACCCGTCCCTGCATCCGCTCGAGCCGTGGCCCGGGCGCGCGGTCTGCGTGCTCGCGGGCGTCGAGTACCGCGACAACGACCTCGGACGCTACAACGAGATCGCGGTCAGCTTCTTCGTGCGCCCCGGCGGTGCCCGGCCCCGCCCCGTGGTGGGCATGCTCCAGGCGCTGCGCCGGCGCGAGGCGGTGGCCTACATCCATCGCCTGCCGGTGACCACTGCCTTCTCGCGTGACGCCGGCCGCGACATCTGGGGCTTCCCGAAGACGGTCGACCGCATCGAGTTCCAGGACGCCGGCGGCCGGCGCAGCGGCTCCCTCATCGTCGACGGCGAGCACGTGCTGACGCTGTCCGTGGCGCGCCGCGGCCGGCGCACGCTCCCGGACATGCCGCAGGACGCGGTCGCCGTACGCGACGGCGCCGTCTGGCGCACGCCGTCGACCATGGGCGGCGACGGCGCGGGCTTTCGCTTGGGCGGTGCGCGCGTGATCCTCGGCCGCCATCCGATCGCCGACGAGCTGCGCGCGCTCGGCCTGCCGAAGCCGGCCCTGTGCTCGAGCTCGCTCGAGCACATGCACGCCCGCTTCGAGGCGCCCGAGCGCCTCGCGCTCTGAGCACACGCCGCACGCAGGTGGCTTCCCCGCCGGGGCCGTTCGCGGCTATTGGGAAAGCGAGTCCGGACCGACGAGCGACACGCATCTCAACCCAGAGGAGGTTCCGATGGCCGAGAGCGTCTACAAGATCATCGAGCTGGTCGGCACGAGCGACGAGTCCTGGGAGAAGGCCGCCGCCGCCGCGGTCGCCAAGGCCTCGCGTACGCTGCGCGATCTGCGGATCGCGGAGGTCGCCGAGCTCGACCTCCAGATCGAGGACGGCGTCGTGCGTGCCTACCGCACCAAGCTGAAGGTCAGCTTCAAGTACGAGGACTGATCCCGGCGTCGCGCGCGGCGGGCGCGGCGCTCGCCGCGCGCCACGACCCGAGTTGAAAGTTGCGGGGACGGCACGTACTAGCGCGGTGCCATGAGCGCCGCGTCCCGTTCCGCGTCGTCCCGCCAGGCGACACGCGCGACGCGTCCGCCCGCGGCGCCGCGGCGCCGCCCGCCGGGGCGCGGGACGAAGGCCCGCAGGCCGGCGCGGGTGCGGGGCCGTGTCTGGCTCTGGCACGGCCTCGAGGCGCTGGGCCTCCTGTGCGTCGCGGTGGTCGGCATCGTGAGCGCGCTCGGCCTGGTCGCGCAGCGCCTCACCGGCTCCGGGGTCTGGTCGCACCTCGTCCCGTTCGCGGTCACCGTCCTCGGGCTCGGGCTCGTGGCGGCCGGGGCGCTGCGCGGCTGGCGGCTCGTCCAGCCGGTACTCGCGGCACGCGCCGACGCGGCGCCGGCGCTCGCAGCCCTGGTCCTCGCGGGGCTCGCACTGTGGGCGGCGGCGCGACCGGGCTTCGAAGCGCAGGTGTCCGACGTCCGCCGGCTGATCGGCGGTCCGATCGAGGCACACCGCCAGACGCTCGCGCATCAGGTGTTCGCCAACTACCGGCGGCTCGATCTGAAGGCCATGGCCCGCGACCTGGAGCGCGGCCAGGTCTACGTCGCGATCATCGAGGAGGCCGCGCGCACCTACGGCGTCGATGCCGACGTGCTGATGGGCATCGGCTGGGCCGAGTCGTCGTTCGATCCGCGCGACAGCGCCGACGGCGGCCGCGGGCTCTTCCAGATCACGGCTGCGCCCAGCCTGGCGCTGACCGACGCGCGCGGCCGGCTCGCGGTCGAGAAGCTCGACCTCGACAACCAGCGCCACAACGCCTTCGTCGCCGCCGCGACCCTGCGGCAGTACCTCCAGCAGATGGCCGGCGACCCGTTCCTCGGGCTGCTCGCCTACAACATCGGCCCGCGCAACGGCGGCCTGCGCAGCATCATGGACCAGTACGGCGCCACCGACTTCGTCACCATCCAGCCGTACCTGCAGAACCTGCCGCGCGACTACCCGATCCGTGTGCTCACGGGGGCCCTCGCCTGGCGGCTCTGGCGTGCCGAGGGACGCCTGCCCCGCTACGAGGAGGGCGGCAACGCGCGCCGCATCCAGCGGCTCGGCGTGCCGATGCTGCAGCCCGACGCGTGAGGCGTCAGTCCGCCGCCGCCGCGCAGGACGGCAGCAGCGCCGGATCGACGAAGGCGGCGTCGGTGGCGGCGGGATCGTCCGGGCAGGCGGACAGCGTGCGCTCCTCGAGGATCGCCGCGCCGGCCAGCCAGTACTCGGCGCGCCACGGCAGGAGGAAGCGCCCGGTGCGGCGGAAGTCGGTGAAGCGCATCGTCAGCTCGGCCGAGCCGAACGGCGGCAGCTGCACCGGCCCGCGGACCCACACCACGCGGTCCGCCTCGTCGACACCCAGCCGGTAGCGGCTGCCGTCGTCGCGCCAGGTGGCGAGCAGGCCCCAGACGACGCCGGGCGGCAGCTCCTGGCGCTCGAGCGGCGTCACCTCGACGCCGGGGCCGCGCAGGGCGTCGAGGTATACGACCGACCAGAAGCGCGCCTGCGAGTGCAGCGGCGTCGCCGGCGAGCGGTCCACCGCGACGGTACGGGAGCCGATCACGGTGTGGGCGGCCGTGCCGTCCCAGGTGTAGGAGTCGGGCGCACCCGTGGTCTCGATCGTGAGCGCCCAGCGATCCGGGCGCCGATAGGCGAGCCGCGCGTTCCACAGGCCCGGGAAGCCGCTGCGGACGTCGGCCTCGACGCGGCGGACGACGCTCTCGAGCGGCCCGCCGCGGGCGCGGATCGCGCGCTCGAGGAGCGCGGGCTGCGGAGCCGCGCCGGCGGCGACGGCGGCGAGGAGCACCGCGCCCGCTGGCATCACGGCGGCCACCACGCGTACGATGCCCGCCGCCGTGCCCGCCCGTCGTCTCCTCCCTGTCCTCCTCGTGCTCCTGGTCGTCGCCAGCGGCTGCATCCGGGGCGCGAAGGCCGCCCCCGCGGGCGGTGCGCTGCGCGCCAACGTCGAACGCGTCCTGCTCCACGACGGCGCGATCGAGCTGACGCTCGAGATCCCGATCGACGGGAGCCATCGGCGCCGGCCGGTCGTGCTGGGCATCCCGGGCATGCGGGCACCCGTCCTACAGGCAGGAGCGATCTGGGGCGACTACACGATCCAGTGGACGCGCCTCAAGGACGCCCCGCCGCCGGCGCCGACCGAGCACACCGTCGGCACGTTCGTCCTGACCTCGGCCTCCGCTGCGGTGCTCGGCCGCAAGTACCTCGAAACCATCTCGCGCACGGCCTGGGAGTTCGTCCCCGAGATCCTCGACCACCTCACCGCGCGCGACGACGTCGACCCCGGACGCATCGCCCTCGGCGGCGCGTCGACGAACGGCTTTGCCGCGCTCCAGGCGGCGAGTCGCGAGAAGCGCCTGGCCGCCGTCGGCGTCTTCCTCGCGTGCGGCGACTACCTCACCTTCCTCCAGGACTCGAGCATGGGCATGGCGGGCAAGCCGTTGGCGCTCGACCCCGCCTACGCAGACTGGATCCGGACGCAGGAGGTGATCCGCTTCCCGGACGCCCTGCCGCCGACGCCGATCCTCCTCACCGGCCGGGTGGGCGACCCGCTCATCCCGATCGGCTGCGTCGATACCACCGCACAGGTCCTGACCGACGCGTATCTCCGCGCCGGCGTTCCCGACCGCTTCACCTTCGACCGCTTCGAGCTCGAGGGGCACGGCTACAACGTCGACGAGCAGAACGCCTACGACGCGTTCCTGCGCCGCTGGATCCTGAACTGACGGTTGGGCCGCCGGGGCCGGCCTGCTAGACCGCCGCCATGGGCCGTGACCGCGGGACGCTCGGCGACCTCCTGAAGCACGCGGGCCTGCGCGTCTCCGATCCGCCGGCCGCGCCCGCTCCCGAGCCGGCCCCGGCCGCGGCGCCGCCGGCCGGCGGTCCCGACCTCGGCGGCTGCGCCAAGCTCGTCGCGCGCCGGGAGCGCAAAGGCCACGGCGGCAAGACGGTGGTGGTGGTGAGCGGTCTCCCCGCGCCGCTGCGCGAGCCGGTCATGCGGGGGCTCAAGAAGGCGCTCGGCTGCGGCGCGCACGTGGCCGACGCCGACGTCGTCGTCCAGGGCGACGGCGCGCCGCGGGTCGCCGACTGGCTCGCGAAGCACGGCGCCCGCAAGGTCGTGCTGGGGAACTGAGCGGCTAGAACATGCCGCCCGACGACGTCCCGCCCGTCTCCGGCGGCTTGCGCGACGGGATGTACTTGCCGGTGATCATGTCCTTGTAGCCGAGGCCCGGTCCGACCATCGGGTAGACGTGCTCGGTCGGATCGACCATCACCTCGAGGAAGGCGGCGCCCGCGAAGCGCACGAACTCCTCGAGCACCGCACGCACCTCGTCCGGCTTCGTGACCCGCCGCGCGAAGCCGAAGCCGTCGGCCTCGGCGGCACGCACGAAGTCCTTCTTGTGCAGCGTCTTGTCCGAGCCCGAGTAGCGGCTCGTGTAGAAGAGGTCCTGCCACTGCCGGACCATGCCGTCGCCGAGGTTGTTCAGCAGCAGCACCTTCACCGGGATGTCGTAGTTCGTGAGCGTCTCGAGCTCGCCGAGGTTCATGCGGATCGAGCCGTCGCCGTCGACGTCGATGACGAGCTTGCCGGGGTTCGCGAGCTGCGCGCCGATGGCCGCGGGCAGGCCGAAGCCCATCGTCCCCATGCTGCCCGACGTGAGCCACGTGCGCGGATGCTTGAAGTCGAGGTACTGCGCCGCCCACATCTGGTGCTGGCCGACGCCGGTCGCGACGATCGCCTCGCCCTGCGTGATCGCGTTCAGCTGCTCGAGCACGTACTCCGCCTGGATGCGGTCGGAGCCCGCGTTGTACGCGAGCGCGTGCCGCTTCTTCAGATCCGCGAGATACGCCCGCCACGGCCCGAAGCCCTTCTTGAAGCCGGCGCCGTAGTCGGTGAGCTGGCGCAGCCCCGGCTTGCAGTCGCAGACGTGGGCCCAGTCGACGTGCTTCACCTTGCCGATCTCGGAGGCGTCGATGTCGAGGTGCGCGATCTTCGCGTTGGGCGCGAACTCCTTCACCTTGCCGGCGACGCGATCGTCGAAGCGCGAGCCGACGGCGAAGAGGAAGTCGCAGTCCTCGACGGCGTAGTTGGCGTACGCCGTGCCGTGCATGCCGAGCATCTGCAGCGACAGGTCGTCGGTCGTGTCCATCGCGCCGATGCCGAGCAGCGTCGTGACCGCGGGGATGCCGAAGCGGCGCGAGAACGTGCGCAGCTCCTCCGCGGCGTCGCCGTTGATGACCCCGCCGCCGGCATAGATGAGCGGCCGCTCGGAGGCGGCGAGCAGCTTCCAGAACGCCTCGGCCTCGGCGGGCTGGATGCCGGCGTTCTCGATGCGGTCGACGCGCTCCTTGTAGCCGTGCAGCGGCAGCAGGCCGTGGCCCTTGAAGACGCCTTCGGCGAGCTGGACGTCCTTCGGGATGTCGATCACGACCGGCCCCGGGCGCCCGTGCCGGGCGATGTCGAACGCGGTGCGGATGGTCTCCTCGATCTTGGTCTCGTCGGTGAGGAGGAAGACGTGCTTCGCGCAGGCGGCCATGATGTTGAAGACCGGCGCCTCCTGGAACGCGTCGGTGCCCATCGCCGCGCGCGGCACCTGGCCGCAGATGAGGACCACCGGCACCGAGTCGGCCTGGCAGTCACGGATCGGGGTGACCGCGTTCGTGGCCCCCGGCCCGGAGGTGACGAGGAAGACGCCGACCTTGCCGGTCGAGCGGGCGTAGCCGGCGGCCATGAAGCCGGCGCCCTGCTCGGTGGCGGGGACGATCAGGCGGATCTCCTTGTCGGCGTGCTCGGCGTTGTAGCGGAAGACGGCGTCGTAGGTGGGCAGGATGGCACCGCCGCTGTAGCCGAAGATCGTGTCGACGCCCTCGTCGGCGAGCACCTGCAGAATCATGTCGGCGCCGCTCATGGTCGTGCCGGCGAGCGGGTGCGGGGCGGGAGGGGTCGGGGTCTGGCGGAGGGCCGCCTTGGCCGCCTTGGTCATGGGTTCGCCTATACCGTGTCCTGGTTGCGGGCGCGACGGCGGTGGTCGCCGCGGCCGTACGCGGGCGAGGCGGGGTGCGCGGTCGGGGCGGGCACGGCGTTGCTCGCGCTCGGGGGGTGGCGAGTGCGGGGGGGCGTGCCCTCCTCGAGAAGGCTCGCTCGGGTCAGGCGTGGAAGCGGGGCGTCGGAGGCATCCGGGCCAGCACTGCTGCTTCGTGTCGGGCGAGCTCCTGGAGGCGCTGCTTTGCGGCGTCGGGTGAGGCGATCTCGGCGGCGAGGTCGACGTAGGTGGTGTGGTGGCGGGCCTCGGAGGCGAGGAGGCTGCGGTAGAGGGTGGCGAGGGGCTGGTCGGGGACGGCAGCGGCGAGGAGCTGCATGCGTTCGCAGCTGCGGGCTTCGATGAGGGAGAGGCAGAGGAGCGTGTCGAGGAGACGTTGCGGCTCGGGCGGGCGGACGGCGCGCAGGAGGGCGGCGGCGTAGGGGGCGGGCTCCTGGTGGCGGAAGGGGATGCCGCGCGCCTCGAGGTGTCGGAGGACCTCCTCGAAGTGGGCGAGCTCCTCGCGCGCCAGGCGGCTCAGCGGAACGAGGAGCGCGGGGCGCTCGGTGTAGCGGAAGAGGAGGCTCACCGCAGTCGACGCGGCCTTCTTCTCGCAGTGGGCGTGGTCGACGAGGATCTCGTCGAGGTGCGCGACGGCGCGCGCGACCCAGGCCGGGTCGGTGGGAGTCGCGAGGTTCAGCATCGTCCGGCGGCCGACGCTGGCACGCACCGGCGTGCGAGTCGAGGGCGGCCGCGACGCGGGCTGCGTCGCGGCCGCCCCCCCGATCAGGGCAGGAGCGGCAGGTCGGCCTGCTTGATGAAGTAGCCGAACATGTTGCACATGTCGTCGTCGGCCAGCTCGCCGAACACGACCGGCATGGGCTCGCCCTCGGCGTAGGTGCGCAGCGTGGTGTGGTAGCCCTGCGCCACCCCGCGGCGGAAGATGCAGGTCCGGGTGGCCGCGTCCCAGCCGCACGAGCCGCAGTTCTCGTGGCACCGCTTCGGCGGCTTCGACGGATCGCCCTCGACGCCGTTCGTGTGCGTGCACGTCCAGCGCAGGCCCTCCGTCTTGTCCACGAGGAGGTACGGCTTCTGGTACTCGACCACCGGGGCCCGGTCCCAGGCCGACGTGTAGTAGATGGGCGCATCCTCGGCGCCCGCCGGCTTGTTGCAAACCTGGTCCTTCGGACAGCCGCCGCCGCCCCCGCGGCCCGGCCAGCAGCGGCAGTCGTCGTCGCGCCCGCACGCCCAGTCCGGACGGCCCGAGCACGTGCCGCCGCGCACGATGTCGATCTGGAACTCCGTGCCGCGCTTGTGCATGTGGCCGAAGAGCTGGAACACGGCCGCGTCGGTCGAGCCGCCCGAGAGCAGCCCGCGCGGCATCCACATGCGCGAGTAGGTCTTCGACGTGTAGGGCTCGACGAAGAGGTCCTGGTAGTTGATGGCGAAGATGCCGTCGAGGATCGCCTTGAACTCACCCGGCTTGTAGAAGTCGAGGTTGAGCCAGGCCTCGGAGTAGATCGGCTGCGCGGGCTGGAACGGGTTCGTGTAGTGGAGGTTGGCGATCAGCACCGTATCGGGCGTGAGCACGGGGATGCCGACGCCCTCCGGGTAGTTCACCTCGTAGCGCGTGCCCGCCACCTGCGTGCCGCCGATCGGGATCGTGTACTGGCTGGCGTCGGGCGGGCAGTCGTTCGGGTTCTCGGACTCGCAGTTGGCGGCGTTGCAGGGGAAGAAGCCGTCGGCCCAGCCCTCGGGCGTCGGCCCGAAGTACGCGTACAGGAGCAGGTGATGGCTGCCCTCGTGCATGCGGTACGTCTGCTTCTTGATGATCGGCGTCTCGCCGGGCGCGTAGCCGGCCGCGAGGCCGAGCTGCTGCCAGGGGATGTTCTTGAACGCGAAGCAGGTCTCCCACTCCGTGCCCGGGACGACGTCGCGCTTCGGCGTGTAGAGCTGGAGACCCGTGCCCGGCGCGGGAGGCTCGAGGGCCGGCTGCGGCTCCCAGACGAAGTTGCCGGTGCGCAGCGGGCGGTCGTTGCAGGCCTTCTTGCCCTTACGCTTCTTGCCGCTGCCGTCCGAGGGCGGACACTCGTCGAACGTCGTCTTCGCGCCGCGATCGATCCAGCGCTCGATCAGCTTGATCGTGCCGTCGGACAGCTGCGAGCCCACCGGCATGCGGTCGCCCGGCGCGGTGCCGCGCAGCTTGCGGACGAGGAAGCTCGACTTCGGATCGCCGGGCACGACCAGCTTCGCGCCGCCCGCCTCGGGGTGGGAGGCCGGCCGATCGACGAGCGCCGCGTACGCGACCTCCTCCGACTCGAGCACGAGGCCGCCCTGGCGCGTGAGCGTCGAGTGGCAGGTCGACAGCGCGCAGCTCTGGGTGAAGACCGTCTGGATCGTGCGGAAGGGCCGCAGGCCCTTGCCGCAGCCCACGGCCGCCTCACAGCGCGCCACCGCCGTCTTGCAGCTACGCGGGAAGCCCCCCGACGCGATCGCCGCGTTCAGCGACTTCTTCACGCACTGCATGTACTTCTTGGCGTTGGTCGCGCCCGCGCAGTCGCACTCGCCGGCGATGCCGGTCTGCATCGCCGAGATGGCGGCGAGGTTCTGGCACTTCGACGTCATGCACTCGCTCTGCGCGGCCGCGAGCTGTGCACTGCCGACGAGCGCCATGGCCGCGAGCGCGAGCCCGCGCGAGATCGTCCCCATCATTGCGAACCTCCTGCGGCCCGAGCGGCCGCTCCCTTTCCGAAGAGCCCTCACCCGACCAGCTGCTTCTCGCGCCGGAGCATCGCGAAGAACTGCCGCCGCGTCTGCGGTCCCCACCAGCGCAGGCTGCGTCCCTCGCGGGCCCCGCCCTGTGCCTCCTGGAGCGTCGCCAGCTGATCGACGTTGATGGTGCAGCGCTTGGCCTTGCGCTTGACCCCGTAGAGACGGGCGGCGTTCTCGCCGAGGATGCGCTTCTTCACGCGCTCGGTGAGCTGCGGGAAGCCGTACTGCTCCCGCATCGGCGCCGGGATCTGGAGGTTCTTGAAGGCGTCGATGAGGAACTGCGGCGAGCCCCACCAGATGGAGTCCGTGCCCCAGAGGATGTTGCGCGAGCCGAACGTCTTCAGGAGCTGGCCCATGAAGCGAGCCGCCCCCTCGGGACCCTGATCGAGCAGGATGAACGCGAACGTGCTGCCGATCTCGGCGTAGCAGCGCTTGCGATGCTTCTTCGGCATCGCCTGGACGATCTCGATGAACTCGGAGTTGCCGAGCTTGCCCTCGGGATGGGTGTCGTCCTGGAACCAGCCCGAGTGGTAGGCGCAGAAGTTGAGCTTCGGGAAGTCGCGCACGACCTTCGGGAAATCCGTCGTCCGCACCGACTCGGAGCTGCCCCGCGCGAAGATCGCGGGCAGCCCCTTGTGGCAGTTGACGAGGCGCAGCCCGAGATCCTGCGCCTTCTGGAGCATCGGGTACGCGAGGTCCTCGTCGTCGAGACGCCAGCCGTCGTACGAGTAGGTGTAGGTCTTGAGGGCGCGGCCCTTCAGTGTCTTCACCTGATACTCGAGCGTCTCGAGCGACGTCACGGTTCCCTGCGGCGCCTTCGGATCGATGATCGCCTGCGACAGCGCGCGCTCCGAGCCGGCCAGCTGGTTGATGAGATCGCGCGTCGCCGCCATCGCGTCCGGGCCCATCGGTGCGCCGTAGGGCAGCCCGCTGATCACGCCCACGTCGGTCTCGCTGTTCACGTAGACCTCGCGGATGAAGTTGTTCTGCGCGATGCTCTCCGGGCAGTTGGCGCGCAGCTCGGGCGTGAAGGCGAGGAAGCACGTGCCGGTGCCCGGGAAGGCGGCGGTGTCGACGTGGTGCTGCTGCACGTCCATCACGAACAGCTTGCGGCCGAGCAGCTCACGGCCGGCGGCGATGTCGTCGCAGTGCACCTTCTTGAGCGGCATCGCGGCGGCGTCGCCGGACTGGTCGAGGCCGTGGAGCTTGTTCAGCACCATGAAGGCCGTCGCGGTGGCGGCCGCGGTACGCAGGAACTGGCCGCGCGTCAGACCGTGGCGCTTGGCGCGCGCTTCGGTCTCCTCGCGGATCAGCTGCGCGGCGACACGCTGCTTCGGAGTGATCCCGTTCGGCACCCACTCCATGTTGGAGACGGGTGCGACGGGGAACGGTAGGGTGACGTCGTCCTCGGGCGGTGTCTTCGGCATGCTTCCCCCTCCGAGCCCCACAGAAAGCCGAGACTCGTCCGTGGGGTAGCACGCCCGACTCGCAGCGGTCGATGT
The DNA here is from genome assembly GCA_026129405.1 of bacterium. Taxonomy (NCBI): domain Bacteria; species bacterium. The sequence continues at coordinate 51,586 of JAHCID010000008.1, read as the reverse complement.
CGACCGAGCGAGGGAACGACCGCTCGCGCAGCCGATCGTGCCGGACAGCGTCATGGACCCCGCCGACGCCTTCGCAATCGCCCTGACGCGTGGCGCCGTGGGGCCACGACCCCGCCGATCGCGCACCTTGACGGGTGCCCCACCCGCCGATAGCGGCGCGCCCATGGAGAGCGTACGCGGCCCCGTCGGCGTGCTGTGCTCGGGCGGCCTCGACTCCGCGGTGCTGCTGGCCGAGCTCGGCCGCAACGTCGGCGCCATCCCTCTCTTCGTGCGGGCGGGCCACCCCTGGGAGGACGCGGAGCGTGCGGCGCTGGGGCGCTTCCTCGCTGCGGCCGCCGTGCCGGGTCTCGGCGCCGTGCGCGAGCTGGCGATGCCGATGACCGACGTCTACGGCCGCCACTGGAGCGTCACTGGCGACGGTGCTCCGGGGTGGGACGCGCCGGACGCGGCCGTCGAGCTGCCCGGCCGCAACCTCGTGCTGCTCGCGAAGGCGATCGTGCTCGCCGCGCTCGAAGGCTGGCCGACGCTGGCACTCGGCTCGCTCGCCGGCAACCCGTTCCCCGACGCGACGCCCGGGTTCTTCGCGGCGCTGGCGCGCGCCGCCGGCCCCGCGGTGCGCGCCGAGCTGAGCATCGTCGCGCCCTATCGCAGCCTCCACAAGGACGCCGTCATCCGCCGCGGCGACGGCCTGCCGCTCGAGCACACGCTCTCCTGCCTGCGCCCGACGGGCGGCGGCGACCACTGCGGCGCCTGCAACAAGTGCCGCGAGCGCGTCGAGGCCTTCGCACGCGCCGGCGTGCCGGACCGCACCGTCTACGCGCGCGGGCGCTGAGCCGCCCACAGCGCCTTCGACGCAGGGCCGTCGCCGAACGGGTCGTAGCCCTCGCACCCGAGCGCGACGAGCCCGGCGGCGGCGAGCGCGGCCGTCACCTCGGCGTCGGCGAACGGCCGCTGCCGGACGTGGTCGCGGCGCACGTCGGCGCCGCGACGGATCGTCACCTCCGCCTCGACACACGACGTGCCCGGCACCGGCGCGTGCGTGCGCGTCACGGTGACGTCGCCCAGCACCTGCATCTCCGTGCCCTGCCACCAGCGCGCGTACGCCGCGGGCAGGTTCAGCTCGAAGAGGAAGACGCCGCCCGCGACGAGCGCGTCGCGCACGGCGGCGCAGGCGGCGGCGAGGTCGCCGTCGGCGGTGAGCTGGTTCATCACCGTGTAGACGCAGATCGCGGCGTCGCACGGGGCGCCCGGCGCCAGCGCCCGCAGATCCTGCTCGAGGAGCCGCGGCGGGCGCGGCAGCGCGGCGGCGGCGACCTTGGCCCGCGCCACCTCCAGCATGGGAGCGGAGCGGTCGACACCGACGACGTCGAAGCCGCGCCGGGCGAGCGCCACGACGAGGTCGCCGGTGCCGATCCCGAGGTCGACGAGACGGCGCGCGCCCGGCGCCCACCGCCCGAGGGCCGCGAGGAGACGCGGCAGGATCAGCGCGTCGTAGGGCCCGCCGAACGCCTGCTGCCAGGCGTCGAAGTGCGGCGCGAACGCGTCGTAGGAGCCGGGCATCGCGGGCGCCGCTTGACGTGCCGGCGCATGCCGGTGCCTCTAGTCGCGTGCACGTATCGCCGCAAATCCCGCCCGACCGCGAGGCGACGCCGGTGAACCGCGACGTCCCGGTCGCGCGCCCCGGCGAGTTTCGCCCGCTGCGGATCGGCCCGCTCTCGGTGTGGCCGCCGATCGTGCTCGCCCCGATGGCCGGCGTCACGAACTACCCGTTCCGCACGCTGTGCCGCGAGTACGGGGCCGGGCTCTACGTCTCCGAGATGATCACGGCGCGCGGCTGGCTCGAGGGCAACCACCTGACGCGCCTCCTCGCCAGCGGCGGCCCCGGCGACGCGCCGCGCTCGGTGCAGCTCTACGGCAGCGATCCCATCGCCCTGCGCGACGCCGCGCGCGGCCTCGTGCAGGACGGCGTCGCGCATCTCGACCTCAACTTCGGCTGCCCGGTGCCGAAGGTCACGCGCCACGGCGGCGGCGCCGCCATCCCGGTGAAGCCGCGTCTCATGGCGCGGCTGGTGCGCGCCGCGGTCGAAGGGGCCGGCGCCGTGCCCGTCACGGTGAAGGTCCGCATCGGCATCGACGACGACATCTCGACCTACCTCGACGCCGGCCGCGTCGCCGCGGGCGAGGGCGCCGCCGCCATCGGCCTCCACGCGCGCACGGCGCAGCAGCTCTATGCCGGCGAAGCCGACTGGGACGCGGTCGCCCGCCTGAAGGCGGCGGTGACGACGATCCCGGTCCTCGGCAACGGCGACGTCTGGGAGTGCTGGGACGCGCTGCGCCTCATGCGCCGCACGGGCTGCGACGGCGTCATCGTCGGCCGCGGCTGCCTGCGCCGGCCGTGGCTGTTCGCCGAGCTCGGTGCCGTGTTCGCGGGACGCGAGCCCGCGCCGCAGCCGCGGCTCGGCGCAGTGGTCGGCCTCATGCGGCGCCACGCCCGGCTCCTCTGCGATTTCTTCGGCGAGTCGAACGGCATGCGCCAGATGCGCAAGTGGTGCGGCTGGTACACGGCGGGCTTCCCGCACACCGCCACGGTGCGTGCCGCGCTGGCGCGCATCGATCGCCTGGAGCAGCTCGACGCGATCCTCGCGACCCTCGATCCCGACGCCGCGTTCCCGCTCCACACCGTGCGCCAGAGCCGCGTGAAGGACGGCCGCGCGCAGAAGCGCGTCGCCCTGCCCCACGGCTACCTCGACGATCGCGACGACGACACGCCGCCCGCGGGTCCGCGCGATCCCGAGGAGCGCGCCGCATGGGAGCGCGCGCTCGACGGCGGGTGAGCGCGCGGCGCCTCGGACGCCACACTTCCGCGCTTGCGCGCGGGAGCGGGGCGGTGCTACCTCCACGCCCCCGACGCACGGAGGAACGGACGCCCCGTGGGACTGCTCTCTGCCAGCTCGACCATCACCCGCTTCATCGCTCCGCCACCGGCGCGTCTCGATCGCGACGCCACGGCCGAGGCGATCTCGCGCCGTACCTTCCGGCCGTTCGACGCCGACGCCGTCGCCGACAAGCAGACGTGCGGCTGGGTCGCGATCCACGATCCGCTCGCGGTGCTCGTCGAGCCGGCCGACCTCTTCTACCAGCAGTTCCTCGTGATCGGCTTCCGCTTCGACAAGCGCGCCGTGCCGGGCAAGCTGCTGTGGCTCGAGCGCCGCCGCCTCGAGGAGGAGCGCAAGGCCGAGCGCGGCATCCCGCGCCTGGGCGCCGCCGCGCGCCGCGAGATCAAGGACGAGGTCGAGGCGCGCCTGCTCGTGCGCGCCCTGCCCGCCCCGCGGCTGTTCGATTGCGCCTGGAACCTCGACAACGGCCGCGTCTACTTCAGCGGCAAGCAGAAGGCGGCGCGCGACGCGTTCGTCGACCTGTTCCGCGAGACGTTCGGCGTGCAGCCGGTGCCGCTGATCCCCTACCTCGCGGCCGAGCACGTCGGCCTGACGTCGCGCACCGTCGAGGCGGTCCGCTCCGTCGAGCCGGCGAGCTTCGTGCCCGGTGCCGCCGATCCGCGCGCCGACGTGCCGCACCTGCCCCTGCTGCGCGAAGAGGAGGCGGCGCCGTGAACGAGGACTTCCTCGCCGTCGTCGAGGCGAAGCGCTTCCTCGGGCGCGAGTTCCTCACCTGGCTCGTGCACCACGTCGAAGAGGGCGGCGGCAAGGTCGACGTCGAGGGCGGCACGATCGAGATCACGCTCGGCGACCGCGTGGTGCTCGAGGGCGGCGGGATCGATCGCCCGCGCCTGACGGTGGTCGGTCAGGGCGACCTCGGACCCGAGCTCGGCGCCGGCCTGCGGCGCGGCAAGGTCGTCGATCGCGCGCACCTGGTGCTCACCCGCGGCGAGCGGCGCTGGGAGCTGACGCTCGACGGCGGCATGCTCACCTACGACTCGCTGCGCTGCCCCGAGCTCGGCGAGCGCGATCACACCGCCGACGATCCGCGCGTCCAGTTCGAGAACGACCTGTTCCTGCGCCTCGCCGACATCGACGAGGCCATCGGCGTGCTCGACGGGCTCTTCGCCGACTTCTGCAAGCTGCGGGGCGCGTCGGCGTGGTCGGAGCGCACGCTGCCGACCCTGCGGCGCTGGGTCGAGACGCTCGGCTGACGCCGCGCGCTCAGTGCTCGCCGGGGGACGCGGCGAAGAGCGCGAAGGCACGCGTGCGCAGCGCGTCGCGGATGGTCTCGTACCCCCGCGCCGCGGCCCGGTTCTCGAGCTCCCACGGATCGCCGACGAGGTCGTAGAGCTCCTGCTCGCCGGTGGTGATGTCCTCGATGAACTTCCACGTCTCGGTGCGCAGCGCGACGAACTCCCGGTTGTCGAAGACCTGCCACTGCTCGAACAGAAGCTCCCAGCGCCACCCCGCTTCTTCCCCGAGGAGCAACGGGACGACGCTGCGCCCGTCGACCAGGGCCGGCGGGACGACGCCGGCGAGCGCCGCGACCGTCGGGGCGATGTCGATGTTCTGCACCAGACGCGCGCTCACCGTGCCCGCGGGCGCGAAACCGGGCGCGCGCACGACGAACGGCACCCGGATGCACTCCTCGAAGCCACACAGCTTACGGAGATGCAGGCGGTGCTCGCCGAACGTGAAGCCGTTGTCGGACGTGAAGATCACGACCGTGTCGTCGAGCGCCCCCGCGGCTTCGAGTCGCCCGAGCATGGCGTCCACCGCCTCGTCGATCGACTGGAGCGTCGCGGCGTGCCGCCGGTGGCTCTCGCGCGAGATCCCGATCCGCAGCAGGTGGCCCAGCGGCAGTGCCTGGAGCGACTGCGGCTTGTCGCCGACGTCGACCTCCTCGAAGTTCGGCGGCAGCGGCAGCGGCATATCCCCGAACAGGCCTTCGTGCCGCGGCGCCGGGCGCGGGTACACCGAGTCGCGCGCCGAGTGGGGACCGAACGGCGTGAAGTGCACGAGGAACGGCTCGTCCGCCGCGAGCGCCTCGTCCATGAAGGCGAGCGCCTGATCGCGCAGCACGTCGGTCGAGTAGCTCTCGCGCCCGGTGAACGTCTCCACGAGGCCGTCCTCGCCGACGACGTCGAAGTCGAAGTAGCTCTCCTCGCGCATCGCGCGCCAGCGGCTCCAGCCCGGCGGGACGTACCACGTCGGCTTCGCGGGCGGCCCGAGGTCGCGATAGCCGTTCAGGTACTTGCCGAAGAACCCGGTGCGGTAGCCGGCGGCCTGGAGCCAGGTGGCCATCGTCGAGGTGTCCGCGCCGACGAACTTCGTCGCCCCCCCGTTGGGCGGCACGAGCGTGTGGGTGCCGTGGTTGTGTGCCCACAGGCCGGTGAGGATCGTCGCGCGGCTGGGACAGCACACCGGCGTCGACACGAAGGCGTTGTCGAAGCGCATGCCTTCGCCCGCGAGCCGCGACTGTACGACCGGCATGAAGCCGAGCGAGTCCCAGCGCTGGTCGTCGGTGACGATCACCACGACGTTCGGAGGACGCGACGCCCCGCACTCGAGGCTGCGCGCACCCTGCGGCGAGCAGCCACGGAGCCGAACCGTCACGGCGTCGCGTCCGAGGCCCTCGAACAGCACGCGAAGCGGCGCTTGCGGGCGCCGGGTGCCGGTCTGGGCGTCGCCCAGCCGCTTGGCGACGAGGCGCATATCCCATGTGGGCTCGCCGCCGGCGGAACGCACGCGCAGGCGCAGCGTCAGACCGCTCGAGCGCTCGCGGCACCGGAGTCTGCGCCCCACCGCCCGGCAGCCGGTGGGGACGATCGTCGTGTCGAACGCGGCCCCGTCCTGCACACGAACGCGGAACCGGCCTTCGACGAGCGCCGGCACGACGTCGACCCGGCGCATGAGGACGTTCAGCCGCACGCGTCCGGTGGCACCCGCAGCCGCCGTATCCGGGGCGACGATCGCGCTCGCGATGCGGACCTGACCGGGCTGCGGCATCTGTGCCGACGCCGTCGCGACGGCGAGGAGCACGAGCGACGTCGCCGCCCGCAACGAGCCTGGATGACGACCGTGCGGCGCGGCGGCGGGCATACGGCGGACGGGTCCCATAGCCGCCCCGCCCCTGCCGCGCCAGGAAGCCCCGCACGACGGCCCTTCCCCTTCGGACCCGGCGCCGCGAGACCGGAGCCGGCGGGCTGGATCGCCGCCTCAACGGTCGCGCCGGCGCATGAAGGCGTCGAGCAGCGGTCGCGTGGCGCTGGCGAGCGCGCTCTCGGCTCCCGTCGGCACGCCGCGCAGGAACGCCAGCCACGGCTCCGGGAGGCCGTGCTCGAGCGCGCCGGCGATGATGAGCCCCATGTAGCGCGTCGAGGGCCGCAGGCTGCCGTCGCGCCGGTCCGACGACAGCGACGCCGCCTCGCACGGCCCATCCGACACCGCCGCCAGCGGCTCCACCGGGATCGTGACGCGCCGGTAGTTGCCGATCGCGACGCCCTCGGTGAGCTCGATGTGCGCGAGGTCGTCCGCGCTCACCGCGTAGGCGACGCCGATCGCCGTGGCCGCCGGATCGGGCACGAGATTCGCGAACGCCTCGCCGATGGGCAGCAGCGGCGGCTTGTCGAAGACCACGCGCCAGCCCGGCACCCGCACCGGCACCGCGCGCTCGCACACGATGCCGCGCCGGCCGCAGAACGTCTCGCGCTGCATGTTCGAGCCGTAGGCGAAGTACCAGATCATGCGGAGTCCCCCTCGGAGCCCCGTCGTACGGTGCGCCCCGGGCCGTTGGAAGCGACGGCGGGCGCCGAATCGCTGGCGCGCGACGCCGCCGTGCGTATGATCGCCCGCCATGGGCGCGACGCCGGCGACCTACGCGAGCGGCGGCATCCTGCGCGACGGCACCGCCGTCGTCGTCCGCGCCATCCGCCCGGAGGACCGCGCAGGGCTCGCGGAGCAGTTCGCGCGGCTCTCGCCCCAGTCGGTCTACTTCCGTTTCTTCCGCGTGAAGACGCGCCTCACCGACGACGAGCTCACCGCCTTCACGCAGCTCGACTTCGTGCGCCACGTCGCGCTCGTCGCCACGCTCCATCAGGACGGCGTCGAGCAGCTGCTCGGCGTCGCACGCTACGCCATCGTCGACGAGCGGCTGACGCCGCCCCACCGCGCGGAGGTGGCGTTCGTGGTGATGGACGACTGGCAGGGCAAGGGCATCGGCACGCTGCTGCTCGAGCACCTCGTGCCGCTCGCGCGCGCGGGCGGCGTCACCGAGTTCGAGGCCAACGTGCTCGGCGACAACAACCGCATGCTGAAGATGTTCGCGTCGAGCGGGTTCCGCGTCCGCCGCAGCCTCGACGCCGGGGTCTTCCAGCTGTCGTTCCCCACCGCGGAGACGCCCGAGCACCAGCGCATCCAGACCGAGCGCGACCGCGAGGCCGCGGCGCGCAGCCTCGACGCCGTGCTGCACCCGCGCGCGGTCGCCGTCGTCGGCGCCTCGGACCGCCCCGACTCGCTCGGCGGCGCCGTGCTGCGGAACCTCGTGCGCGGCGGGTTCACGGGGACGATCCATCCCGTGCACCCCCACGCCGCGACGGTCGGCGACCTGCCGGCGGTGCGGACGGTGTCGGCGATCGGGACGCCCGTCGACCTGGTCGTCGTCGCCGTACCCGCCGAAGCGGTGCTCGAGGTCGCCGAGGACGCCGCCCGCGCCGGCGCACACGCGCTCGTCGTCCTGTCGGCCGGATTCGCCGACGCCGGGCCCGAGGGCGCCGCGCGCGAGCGCGACCTCGTGACGCTCGCCCGGCGCGCCGGCATGCGCCTCGTCGGCCCGAACTGCATGGGCGTGCTCAACACCGACCCGACCGTCGCGCTGCACGCCACCTTCGCGCCCACGCTGCCGCCGGCCGGCCACGTCGCGATCCTGTCGCAGAGCGGCACGCTCGGCCTCGCGATCCTCGAGCATGCGCGTAACGTCGGCCTCGGCCTGTCGAGCTTCGTGTCGCTCGGCAACAAGGCGGACGTCTCGGGCAACGATCTCCTCGCGCACTGGGCCGAGGACGAGCGGACCCACGTCGTGCTGCTCTACCTCGAGGCGTTCGGCAACCCGCGTCGCTTCGCGCGCCTCGCCCCGCTGGTCGCGCGGCGCAAGCCGGTCGTGGCCGTGAAGTCCGGGCGCACGGCCGCACCGAGGCGCGCCACGCAGAGCCACTCGGGCGCACTGGCGAGCCTCGACGTCGCCGTCGACGCGCTCTTCGCCCACGCCGGCGTGCTGCGCACCGACACGCTCGAGGGCATGTTCGACGTCGCGACGCTGCTGGCGACGCAGCCCGTGCCGCCGGGCCTGCGCGTCGGCGTCGTCACCAACGCGGGTGCACCGGCCACCCTGCTCGCCGACGCCTGCATCGCCCGCGGCCTCACGCTGCCCGCGCTCGCAGCCGAGACCGCCGCGGCGCTGCCGGCGGGCGTCGCCGCCGCCAACCCGGTCGACCTGCGGCCGACGGCCGTGCCGGACGCCTACCGGCAGGCGACGCTCGCCGTCGGCCGCGATCCGGGGGTCGACGCGGTGGTGGTCGTCTACGTCCCCGCCCTGGTCACGCATCCCGCCGAGGCGGCGGCGGCGATCGCCGTCGCCGCCGGCGAGATGCCCGCCGAGAAGCCCGTGCTGACGGTGTTCCTCTCCGCGCGCGGCGCCCCCGCGCTGCTCGGCACCGGTCCGCGCCGCGCCATCCCGGCCTACGACTTCCCCGAGAATGCCGCCGCCGCGCTCGCCGCCGCCGCCCAGTACGGCGCCTGGCGCCGGCGTCCCCCGGGCAGCGCCCACGTCCTCGACGACTTCGCCCGCGACGCCGTCCGCGCCGTCGTCGAGCGCGCTCTCGACACCGCCGGCGGCGCCACCTGGCTCGATGCCGACGACATCGCCACCATCCTGCGCGCCGTCGGCATCGATCATGCCGAAACGGTGGTCGTCGCCCCGCGCGATGCGCGGGCCGCCGCCGCCCGCCTCGGCTTCCCCCTGGTGCTGAAGGCCGTCGCCCCCGGCCTCCTGCGCAAGAGCGACGCCGGCGCCGTGCTGCGCGACATCGGCGACGCGGCCGCCGTCGCGCCCGCCGTCGACCTGCTGCGCGACCGCGTCGCCCGCGCCGGCACGACGCTCGAGGCGGTCGTGCTCCAGCGGCAGGTCCCGGGCGGCATCGAAGCGCTGGTCGGCGTCACCAGCGACCCGACCTTCGGCCCGCTCGTCGTCTGCGGTCTCGGCGGCGTCCTGGTCGAGCTCCTGCGCGACGTCGCCTTCTGCGTCCCCCCGGTCACCGACCGCGACGCCGAGGAGATGCTCGCCCGCCTGCGCGCCGCGCCGCTGCTCGACGGCTACCGCGGCGCCCCGCCCGGCGACCGCGCCGCGCTCGCGCAGATCGTGCTGCGCATCTCGGCCCTGGTCGACGTCGTCCCCGAGCTGCGCGAGCTCGACCTGAACCCGGTGAAAGTGCTCGAGCCCGGCCGCGGCGCCATCGTCGTCGACGCCCGCATGCGGATCGGCCCGCTCTGACGCCGTCGCCGCCGCACCTTGCGACCGCCGCCGCCGCTCCGCTACGACGCCCGCATGGAGCGCGTGACCGTCTACCACAACCCCGCCTGCGGAAAGTCCCGCGGCGCCCTCGATATCCTCCGCGAGCGCAACGTCCCCCACGACGTCGTCCTCTACCTCGAGGCTCCCCCCGACCGCGCCACCCTGGAGCGCTTCCTCACCCTCCTCGCCGGCCCTCCCGCCGACCTCGTCCGCAAGGACAAGCGCTTCAAGGAGCTGGGGCTCGACCCGGCGTCCTACACCACCCGCGACGAGGTGGTCGCCCTCCTGCTCGAGCACCCGGAGCTGATGGAGCGCCCGGTGGTGATCCGCGGCGAGCGCGCGGTGATCGCCCGGCCTTCGGAGAAAGTGGAGGAGGTGCTGTGAGCTGACGCGGGCGCCGTGGCGTGGCGTCGCGGCGGCGGCTCTGCGCCGACGACGACCCGAGCAACCGCTCGAAGGAGAGCTGCCGCGGCCGCCCGCCGCCGGCGCCGCAGGGGCCGCAGGGGCCGCCGACGCGACGGCGCCGGCCGTTGCCCGGCCGGCGCCGCCCGCCGTTTACGCCGTCAGGCGGCGGTACTTGATGCGATGCGGGCGCTCGGCCTCGGCGCCGAGGCGCTTCTTCCGGTCCGCTTCGTAGTCCTGGTAGTTGCCCTCGAACCACACCACCTTGCTGTCGCCCTCGAAGGCCAGGATGTGGGTGGCGATGCGGTCGAGGAACCAGCGGTCGTGGCTGATGACGACCGCGCAGCCGGCGAACTGCAGCAGCGCCTCCTCGAGCGCGCGCAGCGTGTCGACGTCGAGGTCGTTGGTCGGCTCGTCGAGCAGCAGCAGGTTGCCGCCGCTCTTCAGGAGCTTCGCGAGGTGCAGGCGGTTGCGCTCGCCGCCCGAGAGGCTGCCGACCTTCTTCTGCTGGTCGGCGCCCTTGAAGTTGAAGCTGGCGGCGTAGGCGCGCGAGTTCACCTCGCGCTTGCCGACCATGACGATCTCGTTGCCGCCGTCGGAGATCTCCTGCCAGAGGCTCCAGTCGGGGTGCAGCGCCTCGCGGCTCTGGTCGACGTAGGCCGGGACGACGGTGTCGCCGAGGCGGAGGGCACCGCGGTCGGGCTGCTCGCTGCCGGTGATCATCTTGAACAGCGTCGTCTTGCCGGCGCCGTTCGGGCCGATGACGCCGACGATGCCGCCCTTCGGCAGCGTGAACGACAGGCCCTCGAAGAGCAGCTTCTCGTCGAACGCCTTCTGCAGGTCCTTGGCCTCGACGACGAGGTCGCCGAGCCGCGGGCCGGGCGGGATGGTGATCTGCTGCACGCCCTGGCGCTGCTCCTGCGCCTGGTCTTCGGCGAGCAGCTGCTCGTAGTTGGCGAGGCGCGCCTTGCCCTTCGCCTGGCGCGCGCGCGGCGCCATCCGCACCCACTCGAGCTCGCGCTGGAGCGTGCGCTGGCGGGCCGACGTCTCCTTCTCCTCCTGGGCGAGACGGTTCTGCTTCTGCTCCAGCCAGGAGGAGTAGTTGCCCTCCCAGGGGATGCCGGCGCCGCGGTCGAGCTCCAGGATCCAGCCGGCGACGTTGTCGAGGAAGTAGCGGTCGTGGGTGATCGCGACCACCGTGCCCTTGTACTCCTGGAGGTGCTGCTCGAGCCACGCGACCGACTCGGCGTCGAGGTGGTTCGTCGGCTCGTCGAGGAGCAGCAGATCGGGCTGCTGGAGGAGAAGCCGGCAGAGCGCGACGCGACGGCGCTCGCCGCCCGAGAGGTGCTGCACCGACGCGTCGGGCGGCGGGCAGCGGAGCGCGTCCATCGCCACCTCGAGCTGGTGGTCGAGCTCCCAGGCGTTGGCGGCGTCGATCTGGTCCTGGAGACGGCCCTGCTCGGCGAGGAGCTTCTCCATCTCGTCGTCCGACATGGGCTCGCCGAGCTTCATCGAGAGCTCCTCGAAGCGGGTCAGCAGGTCGCGGGTGGCGGCGACGCCCTCCTCGACGACCTCGCGCACCGTCTTCTTGGGATCGAGGACGGGCTCCTGCGGGAGGTGGCCGACCTTGTAGCCGTCGCCGAGGACGGCCTCGCCGCCGAAGTCCTGGTCCTGCCCGGCCATGATCCGGAGCAGCGTCGACTTGCCGGCGCCGTTGTGGCCGAGCACGCCGATCTTCGCCCCGTGGTAGAATGAGAGCCAGATGCCCTTCAGAATCTCCTTGCCCTGCGGCGTGGTCTTCCGAAGGTCCTTCATGGTGTAGATGAACTGCGGCATAGCCGTCCGATGATCCGCACCGAGGGGCGCGTGTCAACGTTCGGCCCTTTGGAGGCGCCGGGGCGGTCTGCTACCGGGAGGCCCCATGCGACGGCTCGCCGGGCTCGCCCTCCTCCTCTGCCTCCTCGCCGCCTGCGGCGGCGCCGCGAAGAAGAGCGGCCTGCGACACACGCCGGACACCCGCTACCTCGGGCAGATCCTCGACGCGCGCGACCTCGGCGCCGAGGTGCTGCGCCAGGAGGCGGCGGCCGATCCGGCGCTGGCCGCGTTCCTGCAGCAGGACGGGGGTCCGGACTTCGTGCTGCTGGCGAGCCCCACCGACCTCGAGCTGATCTACACGCGGGGCGCGAGCGAGCTGGTGCACTTCCACCGTCCCGCGCTCGGCGAGCCCAGCACCCACAGCGTCGTCTCACCGCTCCCCTCCGGCCTGATCGGGCTCCTGCCCGCCGATCTGCGCGCCGGCACCGGGGCGCCGCTCCAGCCGGGTGGCATCGGTTGCTGGCACACGGCGATCCCCGACGGCCACTGCCGCACCTGCTGCCGCGGCACGATGGCCTGCGTGATCGAGTGCCCGGCGCCCGACGCCTGAGGGCCCGGCCCCGTCTCGAAGAGCAACGCCGCCGCCGACAGGATCAGGATCACCAGCGCCAGCGCCAGCTTGGTCGCGACGCCCACGGCGCGCCCGAGGACCGCGCCGACGCCGATGCGGAGGTCCGGCGCGCCGTGGCGCCGCGCCCACATCTCGCCGGCGATGGCGCCGGCGAAGGTGTCGACGAACGACATCACGACCGCCCCGAGCACCGGGATCGGGATGCCGCCGACGAACGCCCCGACGATGCCGCCGACGAGCGCGCCCCACCCCGCCGCGTGCGAGCCGCCGAAGCGGCGCGCGCCCCATTGACCCAAGAGGAACTCGACGACCTCGCCCACCACCGCGAGCCCCGCGAACGTCGCCACCCAGCCCCAGCCGAGCCGCACGCCGTCCGACGCCAGCACCACGCCCGCGCACGCCGCGACCTGGAGCCAGATGCCGGGCAGCCCGAGCGGGATCAGCAGCAGCCCGAGCACCTGCACGGCGAAGAACGCCGCCAGCCCCAGCGCTGCCAGCATCGCCGTCACCGGCGCGCGAAGATCAGCACGTACTGATACGGCAGCACGTCCGGCGCCGACAGGAGGCGGTAGCCGGCGCGCTCCATCTCGGCCACCACCTGCTCCTCGGCGAGCTTGTGGTCCATCGCCGGCCCCTCCGGCAGCGGCCGCTTGTGCCAGTCGACGATCGCCACGCGTCCGCCCGGGCGCAGGACGCCGGCCGCGCGCCGCATGTAGACCACGCGCGCGTCGATGTGGTGGTAGGTGTCGACGACGAGGAGCAGGTCGACGCCCGCGGCCGGCAGGCGCACGGCGGTCTTCGAGGTCAGCACCGGCACCACGTTCGCGGTCTCCTCGCGCTCGGCGCGCTCGCGCAGGTGGGCGACGAGCTTCGGCTCGACCTCGACGGCGTAGACGGTCCCGTGCGGCCCGACGGCGCGGGACAGGTAGCGGACGAAGTAGCCCGTGCCCGCCCCGAGATCCGCGACCGCCGTGCCCGGCAGCACGGCGAGGGCCGCGACCAGGTCGGCGGGCTTCTGCCAGGCATCGCGCTTCGGATCGTCGAAGACGCTCTCCCAGTACGGCACGTCGTCGAAGACGCGGTCGGAGGTGGCGTGGTCGCCGGGCGCGGCCGCGAACGCGACCGCCGCGAGCGTCAGGGACAGCACCAGGCCGCGCGCACACCGCATGCGGTCCGACCGATAGCATGCCCGGCCGCGGGCGCGAGCGATGCCGCATGGCGCACGGCGCCCGCGCTCCGCGGTGATGACGCGCGCTACGTTTTCGGCGGCGCGCGCCCGGTGCGCGCGCCGCCGGACGGGCGCCGTGCGGGGGCACATGGATTGCTGCCTGCGCGGCGTGATGCTCGCATCCCGCATCCTCCTCGCCGTCGCCGTGTGCGCCGTGGCTGCGCCGGCGCACGCCGAGCGCCTCGTGTCCGCCGAGCCCGCCGGCCGCGGCGCCGTCTCGCGCCCCGGCCTGGGCGCGGTCGAGCGGCTGCGCGTCGACCCGGGCGCGCTCGGGCGGCTGCGCGGGCGCACGGCGGCGGTGATCGACGATCTGCCGCTCGGCCGCACGCGGCGCGCGACGCTCGATCTCCGCCGCATCGAGCCGCTGACGCCGGACGCCCGTCTCGTCGTCATGACCGCCGGCGGCCCGCGCGCCGGCACCCCGCCGGACGAGGCCTACTTCGCGGGCAGCGTGCGCGGCGAGCCCGGCACGTACGCCCTCGTCGTGGCCGGACGCAGCCGCGTGCACGGCTTCGTCGTCTCGGGCGGCGACCTCTACGCCTTCGGCCCCGATCAGGCGGGCCGCCATCGCAGCTGGACGCTCTCGCAGCTCGACGCCGCGACCTGGAAGGCCCCGGGCGACTTCTGCCACCTGGACCTCCACAAGGAGGCGATGTCGGCGCCGTCGGCCCTGGCGGCGCTGCGCCGGCAGCTCGAGGCCGCGCCGCCGCCGGTGGCCAAGCTGGGCACGCTCCGGCGCGTGCAGGTCGCCGTCGAGACCGACCGCGAGTTCTTCGAGAAGTTCGGCGACGCGCAGCTCGCGATGGACTATCTCGCGAGCCTCACCGCCGCCGCGAACGTCATCTACGAGCGCGACGCGCAGCTGCGCATCCAGCTGTCGTACGTGCGCCTCTGGGAGAGCGGCAACGACCCGTGGACCACGGGCGACACGGAGCAGGCGCTCTACGAGGTGCAGGACTACTGGCTCGATCCCGCGCACGCGATGGGCGCCGTCGCCGGCACCCGCGACCTCGTCCACTTCCTCTCCGGCAAGCCGGTCACCGGCGGCATCGCCTATCTCGACGCCGTCTGCGACCCGACGTACGGCTTCGGCGTCTCGCAGGTCTTCGGCGGCTTCGACGTCATGGACCCGTACGACATCTGGGACGTCATGGTGTTCGTGCACGAGCTCGGCCACAACTTCGGCTCGCCGCACACGCACTGCTACAACCCGCCGATCGACCGCTGCTTCAACGCGGAGCCCAGCTGCTACGGCGGCGCGGTCGTGTGGAGCTCGAGCGGCACCCTCATGAGCTACTGCCACCTGAACCCGAGCGGCGGCCTGGCCAACGTGAAGCTGCTCTTCGGCGATCGCGTCGGCAGCCGCATCAAGGACTTCACGCGCGCGCAGAGCTGCCTCGACGTCGTGCCGACGAGCTGCGGCAACGGCAGCCTCGACGCGGACGAGGAATGCGACGACGGCAACACCGCGTCGGGCGACGGCTGCTCCGACGCCTGCACGCTCGAGACGACCTGCGGCGACGGCGTCATCGAGGGCAAGGAGCAGTGCGACGACGGCAACGCCGTCGCCGGCGACGGCTGCTCGCCGGTCTGCACGCCCGAGGTCTGCGGCAGCGGCGTCGTCGACCCGGGCGAGACCTGCGACGACGGCAACACCACGCCGGGCGACGGCTGCGACGCCGCCTGCCAACGCGAGCCGCGCTGCGGCGACGGCACGCTCGACGCCGACGAGGAGTGCGACGACGGCAACACCGTGTCGGGCGACGGCTGCTCGGCCGGCTGTGCCGCCGAGTCGTGCGCCGTCGTGATCCCGCACCAGAAGCTCTGGGCCCCGGCCCGCCTGACGATCCTGCACGGCGCCCGCAGCGACCGCGTGAAGCTGCGCGCCCGCTTCGGCATCCCGGTGCCGCCGGCGAACCTCGCCGTCGGCACGGCGGGCCTGCGCATCGAAGTCGCCGACGCCACGGAGGCGCCGGCGCTCGCGCTCACCGTGCCGGGCGGCGCGCGCTGGCGCGGCAAGGGCGCGCGCCTCGACTACGTCGACGCCTCGGGCACGAGCAGCGACGGCGTCCAGCGCGTCACGCTGCGGCCCGCCGTGGGCGCCGGCGTCACCAACGTCGACCTCCGCCTGCGCGGCAAGGGCAGCTTCCCCGTGACGGGCGCGGATCTGCCGGTCAGCGTCACCGTGCTGCTCGGCGACGAGGCGGCGGGCACCGCCGCCGCCTGCGGCCGCTACGCCTTCCCGCTGTGCACGGCGACGCGCACGGGCAAGAAGATCGTCTGTCGCTGAGCTGCGGCGAGGCGCGCAACGCGTCTCGCCGGACGCCGCACACGGCGCGATGCATGCGCCGCGCCGTGGTTGCACCCACCCAGGAACGCGGATACATCCGCGCCACTCAAGCCGGGAAGGAGTCCCCCGTAATGCGAACCCTCGTCGCGCTCGCCGTCTCGTGCTCGCTCGCCGTGGCCACCGCCACCGCCGCCGAGCCGACGCTTCAGACGGACGACCAGAAGACCCTCTACGCCATCGGCCTGTCGCTGGCGCGCAACCTGTCCACGTTCGGCCTGACGAAGGAAGAGCTCGCCGTCGTCGCCGCCGGCATGGAGGACGGGCTCTTCGCGAAGGACAAGAAGGTCGACATCGAGACCTACGGCCCCAAGATACAGGCGTTCGCGCAGGCTCGCGCCAAGGTCGCCGCGGAGACCGAGAAGAAGAGCTCGGCCGAGTTCCTCGCCAAGGCCGAGAAGGAGCCGGGTGCGAAGAAGACCGAGTCTGGCCTCATCTACAAGGAGACCAAGGCCGGCACCGGCGAGTCGCCGAAGCCCACCGACAAGGTGAAGGTGAACTACCACGGTAAGCTCACGGACGGCACCGTGTTCGACAGCTCGAAGGACCGCGGCCAGCCCGCCACCTTCCCGCTGAACGGCGTCATCAAGTGCTGGACCGAGGGCGTGGCGATGATGAAGGTCGGCGGCAGCGCGACCATCGTCTGCCCGTCGGACATCGCCTACGGCGACCGCGGCGCACCGCCGCGCATCAAGCCGGGCGCGACGCTCGTCTTCGACGTCGACCTGCTCGAGATCGTGAAGGACGCGCCGCCGCCGGCGGTGCCGGGCACGGCGCCGGCGCCGGACGCCGCACCGAAGACGCCCTGACCGTCCGGTGACTGCTGCGGGTGCCCGCCACGGCGGGCACCCGCGGCGGCACCACCCGGCATCCGCCTCGCGGTCTGCGAACGTTGCTCGCTACGGAGCAGGCCGCTATCGCATCGACGATGCCCGCGCGCCGTCGACCCAACGTCCCGGAGGACCGGGTCCGACGCGCACTGCGGCCGCTCCTGCTGGCGGCCCTCCTGTGCGCGCCGGCCTTCGCAGACGCCGCCAGCTGCGTGTGCGCCGACCGCGACGGCTGCACCACCCCACCGGCGTGCGCCGACGCCGTCCCCGGCGACGCCTGCTCCCCCGACGGTCGCAGCGCCTGCCGCATCACCCTCGGGAGCAGCGCGGATCCGACCTGCTGCTGCACGTGCGGACGCGGCCCGGGACCCCGCTCGTGTGTGTTCGCGCCGGTGATCGGGCGTGCGAACGGAGCGCTCGGCGCGCTCGACTGCGGGCGCGCCGCGACCAGGGCGATGACCGCCGCCCTCGAGGATCTCGCGCTGCGGCTCGGGCGTGCCGAGCGCGCGTGTCGGGACGGCTCACGTCAGGCCTCCCGGCTCGTCAACGGGGCCCGGCGCCGTCTCGAGCGCCTGCGACGCAAGCTCGTGAAGCTGGTCGAGCGCGGCAAGGCCACCGCCGAGTGCGCCGCGCGTCTCGGCAGCGCCGTCGACGCGCTCGACGCCGACGTCGACGACATCGCCGCGCGCGGCATGCCCGGCGGCGGCACGCCGGTGACGACGACCACGCTGCCGGGCAGCGCCGTCTGGTGTCAGGGCACGCTCGCCCGCGCGGGCGGCTTCGCGCTCGACGTCGCCTTCACCTGCCCCGGCGGTCCCGGCGTCTTCACGGCCTTCGGGATCCGCGTGCCGAGCCGTCATCAGATCACCGCCTTCACCCCACCCTCCGGCTTCACCTGCGAGATCCGCACCTGGACGACGCCCAACGACTACTGGAGCTGCACGGGCGCGTTCGCGCCGGGCACGCCGGTCGACGGCGGCCGGCTGGTGCTCGATCCGGCACCGAGCGCCGGCATCGCCGCGAGCCTGTGGGTGCTGCAGGGGCCGGCGCGCTTCGGGGCCTTCTCCCTGCTCGACGCCGGCTGAGCGGTTTGCGACTCGGCGGCACCGCCGCCATCGTGATCGCGGCGCCGGCGTGGCGCGCCGGCGCGCCTGCGGCGCACGGCGGGGAGGTCGCATGCGGACGGGATGGTGGCTGCTCATGGTGCTGGCGTGGCTCGTCGTCGCGGCACACGCGTCGGCCCTGTGCGTCTGCGGCGATCGCGACGACGGCTGCGCCTCGGCGGCAGCCTGCGCCGGCAGCACCGCGGGCGACGCCTGCGCGCCGCCGCGCGCCGCGACCTGCAAGATCACGGTCGGGCTCGGCACCGACGCCGTCTGCTGCTGCGGCTGCTCGCGGGGCGCGGGGCCGCTCTCCTGCCGCTTCGACGTGCCGCGGGCCGCGGCGGCCGCGCTCGA
This sequence comes from bacterium, assembly GCA_026129405.1. Classification (NCBI taxonomy): domain Bacteria; species bacterium. The sequence goes on along the minus strand of JAHCID010000008.1, from coordinate 33,369 downwards.
CACGCCGCCATGCGACGTCGCGGCCGCGACCAAGGCGGCCCGGCGCGCCGCGGCGACGCTGCGCGCGGACTCGGCCAGTCGCAGGAGCGCTGCCTCGCGAGCAGGCCCGGCGCCGACCGCAAGCTCGCCGCCGCCGTCCGCGGGCTGACACGCCTGCGCACGAAGCTCGCGAAGCTCGTCGCCCGCGGCAGGCTCGACGACGCCTGCGCCGAGGCGTGGACGGGCATCGCCGACGGCCTCGACGCTGCGATCGCGGAGGTCGCCGAAGCCGGCGGCCGCGGCGTGCCGCCGCCGACCACCACGACCACGACGCTGCCCGACGTCGCCCCGCCCCTCGCCTGCACCGGCACGCTCGCCGACCAGGACGGGCTCGTCGCCATGAGCTTCGCCTGCGACGTCGAGCCCGGCCTCTACACCGGCTTCGACGTCGTCTTCACCGGGCACGCGATCGTCGCCAGCCAGGTGCCGCCGGGCTTCGCGTGCGCCGCCGCAACGACGACGGCGGCGGCCGACACCTGGCACTGCACGGGGACCTTCACGCTCGCCGTCGGCCTCACCGCCGGGCGCGTCGGGCTCGATCCCGCGCCGACGCCGGCCACCGCCGCGACGCTGACCCTGCGCGCGGCCGGCGGCGACGAGGGCCCGTTCCCGATGAGCTGGCTGCCGTAGCGCCGCTCAGATGTTGAGGCTGCGCTTGGCGACGCCGAGCGCGGCCTCCTTGAGCGCCTCGGGCAGCGTCGGATGCGCGTGACAGGTGCGCGCGATGTCCTCGCTGCTCGCCCCGAACTCCATCGCGAGCGCGGCCTCGGCGATCAGGTCCGACGCGCGCGGGCCGAGGATGTGAACGCCCAGCACACGATCGCTGGTCGCGTCGGCGATGACCTTGACGCTGCCCTCGGTGGCGTCGAGGCAGCGGGCGCGCGCGTTGGCCTGGAACGGGAAGGTGCCGGTGCGGACGGCCAGGCCCTTCTCCTTGCAGGCCTCTTCCGAGAGGCCGACGCTCGCCAGCTCCGGCGCCGTGTAGACGACGTTCGGGATCACGTCGTAGTTCACGTGCACCGGATGGCCGGCCATGCCCTCGACCGCGGCGATGGCCTCCTCCTCGGCCTTGTGCGCCAGCATCGGCCCGGCGATGACGTCGCCGACGGCATACACGCCCGGCACGCTGGTCTCGAAGCGGTCGTTCACGGTGATGCGACCCTTGGCGTCGAAGGCGACGCCCAGCTCGCGCGCGCCCGAGCCGCCCGCGAACGGCCGGCGCCCGACGGCGACGAGCGCGACGTCGGCCTCGAGCGTCTCGGCCGCGCCCTTCGCTTCGACCGTGAGGCGCAGGCCGTCGGCGGTGCGCTCGGCGCCGGTCGCCGTCGTCTCCATGCGAAAGACGATGCCCTGCTTCTCGAGCGCGCGCTTGAGCGCCCGGCCGATCGTGCCGTCGGCCCACGGCACGATGACGGGCAGGAACTCGACGACGGTCACCTCGGCCCCGAGCCGGCGCCACACCGAGCCCAGCTCGAGCCCGACGGCGCCCGCGCCGACGACCACCAGCCGCTGCGGCACGCGCGCCAGCGCCAGCGCCTCGGTCGACGACAGGACGCGCTCGCCGTCGAACGGCAGCGCCGGCAACGGCGTCGGCTCGCTGCCCGTGCACAGCAGCACCCGTTTCGCCAGGGCCACCTGCTCGCCGACGGCGACGCGGTCCGGCGCCACCAGCTTTCCGGTGCCGGTGAGGCGCGTGATCGCGTGCTTCTTGAAGAGCCCGGCGATACCGCTCGTGAGGCCGCCGACGATCTTCTCCTTGCGCGCCATCATGGCGCCGAGGTCGAGCCCGACGTCGCCGACCCGGACGCCGTGCACGCCGATGCCCTGGCGCACGTAGTGATAGTGCTCGCTCGAGTCGAGCAGGGCTTTCGACGGGATGCAGCCGACGTTGAGGCACGTGCCGCCGAGCGGCCCGTCCTTCTCGACGCAGGCCACCGTCATGCCGAGCTGCGCCGCACGGATGGCGCCGGTGTAGCCTGCCGGGCCGCCACCGACGACGACGAGGTCGTACGCGTCGGCCACGGTCAGACCTCGAGCAGGAGCCGCGTCGGATCCTCGAGCCGCTCCTTGACGCGCACGAGGAAGGTGACCGCCTGCTCGCCGTCGACGATGCGGTGATCGTAGGAGAGCGCCACGTACATCATCGGGCGAACGACGATCTCGTCGCCGACCACCACCGGGCGCTTCTCGATCTTGTGCATGCCGAGGATGCCGCTCTGGGGCGGGTTCAGGATCGGCGTCGAGAGCAGCGAGCCGTAGACGCCGCCGTTCGAGATCGTGAAGGTGCCGCCGGTGAGGTCGTCGACGCTGAGCTTGCCGTCGCGGGCGAGGCCGGCGAGGCGGTCGATCTCGCGCTCGAGCTCGGCGAACGACAGGCGCTCGGCGTGCTTCACGACCGGCACCACGAGGCCGCGCGGCGTGCCGACGGCGATGCCGAGGTGGACGAAGTGCTTGAAGACGATGTCGGTACCGTCGATCTCGGCGTTCACCGCCGGGATCTCCTGGAGCGCCGCGATGCAGGCGCGCCCGAAGAACGACATGAAGCCGAGGCCGATGCCATGGGTCTTCTGGAAGCGTTCCTTGTACTGCGCGCGCAGCGCCATGACCGCCGTCATGTCGATCTCGTTGAACGTGGTCAGGATCGCGGCGGTGTGCTGGGCCGCGACCAGCCGATCGGCGATGCGCCGGCGGATCGGCGGCATGGGCACGCGCTCCTCGCCGTCCTGCGGTGCGCGCGGCGCGTGACGCGCGGCGGCCGGCGGTGCCGGCACGGCACGCGGCGGCGGCACCTGCTCGTCGCGGCGCGCGGCGGCGTGACGGTCCAAGTACTCGAGCACGTCGCCCTTGGTGAGGCGGCCGCCCTTGCCGGAGGCCGGAATGTGCGCCGGGTCGAGGCCGTGCTCCTCGAGCAGGTTGCGCACGGCGGGGAGCGGTCCGACGAGACGGCCGGGGGCGCCGGCCGGGTCGTCGTCCGCCTCCGCCGCAGCGCGCGGCGCCGGCGCGGCGGCGGGCGGCAGGGCGCTCGTGGCCGGCTCGGGCGGCGCCGCAGGGGCGGCCGGCGCCGCGGGCGGCGCCGGCGTCGCGGCCCGCGCCGGCCGACGCGCCGGCGCGCGGCGCGGCGCCGTCCTCGATGCGGGCGACCAGCTCGCCGACCGCCACCGTCTCGCCCGCGGGCTTCAGCACGCGCAGCACGCCGATGCCGCCCGCCGGGATCTCCGTCGTCGCCTTGTCGGTCTCGATCTCGAGCACGACGTCGTCGGTCGAAACCGACTGCCCGTCCTCCCGCACCCAGCGCACGATGACGCCTTCCGTCACCGATTCGCCGAGGCTCGGGATGCGCAATTCCACCATCCGCCCTCCTCCGCCGCCGCCGGCGCCGCTCACAGGCGCGCGAAGGCGCGGTTCACCAGGTCGGCCTCTTCGGCCTGATGCATCTTGTAGGAGCCCGTCGCCGGGCTCGCCGCTTCCTCACGGCTGATGTACGAGAGCCGCCGCTCCCCGATCATCGGCGGCAGGCGGTGCGACATGAAGTTCCACGCGCCCATGTTGTGCGGCTCTTCCTGCACCCAGTACACCTGGTCGGCGTTCGGATAGGTCTCGAGGATGGCGCGCAGCTCGGCCTGCGGGAGCGGATAGAGCTGCTCGACGCGCACCAGCGCCGCGGTCGCCAGCTCGCGCTCCCGCCGCCCTGCGAGCAGTGCGTAGTATATCTTGCCGCTGCACAGGATGAGGCGACGCACCGCGGCCGGGTCGACCGCGACGCCCGTCTCCACCGCGCCCCCGCGTGCGGGGTCGTCGAGCACGGGCTCGAAGGTGCCGTCGGTGAAGTCGCGCAGGCGCGACACCGCCAGCTTGTGGCGGAGCAGGCTCTTCGGGCTCATCACCACGAGCGGCTTGCGGAACTTGCGGTGGATCTGGCGGCGCAGCGCATGGAACAGCTGCGCCGGCGTCGTCAGATTGCAGACCTGCATGTTGTTCTCGGCGCAGAGCTGGAGATAGCGCTCGAGGCGCGCGCTCGAGTGCTCGGGGCCCTGGCCCTCGTAGCCGTGCGGCAGCAGCATCACGAGGCCGCTCATGCGCTGCCACTTCGACTCGGAGCTCGAGATGAACTGGTCGATGACGACCTGCGCACCGTTGGCGAAGTCGCCGAACTGGGCCTCCCAGACGACCAGCTTGGTCGGATCGGCGCAGCTGAAGCCGAACTCGAAGCCCAGGCACGCCGCCTCCGACAGCATGCTGTCGATGATCATGACGTTGGCCTGGCCGGGACGGATGCTCGCGAGCGGCACGTAGGTCGCGTCGTTCTCGACGTCGTGCAGGACGGCGTGGCGGTGGCTGAACGTACCGCGGCCCGTGTCCTGGCCCGAGAGGCGCACGGCGGTGCCCTCGAGGAGCAGCGAGCCGTAGGCGAGCGTCTCGCCGCAGCCCCAGTCGATGAGGCCTTCGTCGGACACCATGGCCGCCCGCTGCTCCATCAGCCGCATGACCTTGGGGTTCGGATGGAAGCCCTCCGGGACGCGCGTGAGCGCCTGTGCGATCAGGGCGAGCGTCTCGCGCGGCACCCGGGTGTCGGCGCTCCAGTCGTCGCCGGCCCAGCCGAGGCCGCGCCACAGGCCGCCGAACACGAAGACCTGCTGGCGCGGCATGAAGTCGCGCGCGTAGCCCTGCGCGTCGCTCAGCAGCTCGCGGAACTCGGTGGCGCGGCGGTCCGCCTCCTCCGCAGGCACGACGCCGGACGCCGCGAGCGCGCCCCGGTAGAGCGTCAGCGTCGTCGGGTGCGCCGCGATCTGCTTGTACATCACCGGCTGCGTGAACGTCGGATCGTCGAGCTCGTTGTGGCCGTGCCGGCGATAGCAGACGAGGTTGATGAAGACGTCCTTCTTGAAGGTCTGCCGGAAGTCGATGGCGAGGCGGATCGCCTGGATGGCCGCCTCGGGGTCGTCGCCGTTCACGTGGAACACCGGACCCTGGATGATCTTCGCGACGTCGCTCGGGTGCGGCGTGAAGCGGAACGCCTGCGGCGGGGTCGTGAAACCGATCTGGTTGTTGACGATGATGTGGACCGTGCCGCCGGTCCGATAGGCCTCGAGCTCGGACAGCCAGAGGGTCTCGGCGACGACGCCCTGCCCGGTGAACGCGGCGTCGCCGTGGATCAGGACCGGGACCACGCGGCTGCGCGCGATGTCGCGCAGGTGGTTCTGCTTCGCGCGCACCATGCCCTCGATGACCGGGTTGACCGCTTCGAGGTGGCTCGGGTTCGGGCTGAGCGACAGGTGCACCTTGTGCCCGGCGCGCGTGGTGTGATCGCGCGAGTAGCCCTGGTGGTACTTGACGTCGCCGTCGCCGGTGACCTCGCGCGAGAGCATGCTGCCCTCGAACTCGGCGAGCACCATCTCGTAGGGCTTGCGCAGGATGTTGACGAGGACGTTCAGGCGTCCGCGGTGCGCCATGCCCAGCACCATCTCCTCGACCCCGAGCGCGCCGCCGTCCTCGATGAGGAAGTCGAGCATCGGGATGAGCGCGTCGGCGCCCTCGAGCGAGAAGCGCTTCGCGGTGGGGTAGCGGACGTGCAGGAACTGCTCGAACCCCTCGGCGTAGACGAGCATGTCGAGGACGCGCTGGCGGTCGTCGGTGGTGAGCGACGGGTAGTTGAGCGACGGCTCCATGCGCTCCTGGAGCCAGACGCGTTCCTCGCGCACGGGGATGTGGAGGTACTCGACGCCGAGCGTGCGGCAGTACGTCGTCTGGAGGCGAGCGATGAGCTCGCGCAGCGGCATCGGGCCGGCGCCGCGGAAGCTCGCCGGCTGCACGACGCGGTCGAGGTCGGCATCGCGGAACCCGAACTCGCTCGGGGCGAGCAGGGGATGCAGCTCGGGCTTGGACGCGAGCGGATTCAGGTGCGCGGAGAGGAAGCCCAGCTCGCGGTAGGAGTGCACCAGATCGAAGACGCCGATGACCGGCGCCGGGGTGACCTGGGCGGCGGGCGCCGGCGCGGCCGCGGCGGCCGGCGTCGGACCTGCCGCGGCGTCGGCCGCCGCCGCACCGTTGCCCGCATGCGCGAGGTCGCCGTTGCCGCTCTCTCCGGCCAGCTCGTAGCCGGCGAAGAACAGCGCCCAGCTGGCGTCCACCGAGGACGGCTCCGCCTTCCACCGCCGATACTGTTCCGCCACGAAGTCCTTGTTGGCGAGCGCCACGCCCTCCAGCGCGTTCATCCCAATCCTTCTAGCCGTCGCCGGGAGGGTTGGCCACCCGGGACGCGAGCCTCATGCGTCGCCCTGGCGCACGCGGCGACGATGATGGATGCCGGCGTTGCGCAGGCAGTCGTCGAGCGCCTCCTCGGCCGTGTCGCCCTCGCCGACCGGCCGAAAGGCGCCGGGCGACGCACGATCGGTGGCGACGGCGAAGAACGGCCGCGCCGACGCGCCTTTCAGCGGACGCAGCACCTTCACCTCGTAGCAGACCTGCTCCGCGCCCTCGAAGTCGAAGGCGACCTGGCACTCGGCGACGACGGCGGCCGCCTCCACCATGTGCTGCGTGAAGCGGACGCGCGACCAGTCGAGGGGCGGCATCGGCGACGATCATGCCGACCGGGCGCCGGCGGGGAAAGGCGCGCCGCCCCGCGCCCTTGCCCCCGCGGCGCCGTGCGGAGTAGCTGCGGCGCATGCCGTTCACCCTCCTCGACGACGGTCGCCCGCTCGCCGTCGACGCCACCGCCACGGCCGACGGCCGCGTCCTCCTCGCGCCCGCGGCGCTCGCCGCGCTCGGCTGGACGCTGCGCCCCGAGGGCCTCTGCCGCGACGCGACCTGCGTGCCGGTGCGCGATCGGGACGGCCTCGCGACCGCGGCGGGCGTCGACCTCGGCGAGCTGGCGCGGCTGCTCGGACGTCCGCTCGCCGTCGACGTCGCCACCGCGACCGCCGCGCTCGGCGCCTCGGCCGCCGAGCGCGGCGCCCGGCTGCGCTCGCTCGAGGCCCCCGACGTGACGCTGCCGGCGCTCGACGGCACGCCGCACGCGCTCGCGGACTGGCGCGGGCGAAAGGTCCTGCTGCTCGCGTTCTCCTCGTGGTGCGGCTGCCGCCACGACCTGCCCGCCTGGCAGGCGATCCACGCCGAGCTGGCGCCGGCAGGCTTCACGCTCGTCGCCGTCGCGCTCGACCGCGCCGCCGAGGACGTCCGGCCCTGGGTCGACGCCGCCGCGCCGACGTTCCCCGTGCTGCTCGACGCCGAGCACCGGCTCGCCGACCTCTACCGCATCACCAACGTCCCGACCGGGGTGTGGATCGACGAGGCCGGCCGCATCGTGCGCCCGAACGACGCCGCCTTCTCGACCGACACGTTCGTGGCGATGACCGGCGCCCCGGCCGCTCCCCACCTCGCCGCGCTGCGCGCCTGGGTGCGGGACGGCGTGCGGCCGTTCGACGACGCCGGCGTGCGCGCGCGGCAGATGCTCCCCACGCCCGCGGAGCAGCAGGCACGCACGCAGGCGGCGCTGGCGCGCCATCTCCTCGCGCGCGGCGAGCCCGACGCCGCCGAGCGCCAGTTCCAGGCCGCCGAGGCGCTGGCGCCGCACGACTGGACGATCCGCCGCGGCAGCATGTGGTCGCGCGGCAAGGACCCGTTCGGGGCCGACCTCATCCCCCTCATGGAGGAATGGACCGCGGCCGGGCGGCCCTACTACCCGGCCATGCGCGACCCGGCGTCGCGCGAGTAACGCTGCAACACGGCGTTGCGCCGGGCGCAACGCCGAGAAGACGATCAGGCCGCCGCCGTCGCGCCGGGCATCCCCGCGGGCTTCGGCAGCAGCTCCTTGTCGATGATCCCGCGCTTCACGAGGTCCTGCAGCGCCATGTCGAGCGTCTGCATGCCGAGGCGCGTGCCGGTCTGCATCATCGACGGGATCTGATGCAGCTTGGCCTCGCGGATCAGGTTGCGCACCGCCGGCGTCCCGATCAGCACCTCGCACGCGGCGACGCGGCCGCCGCCCTTCTTCTTGAGCAGCGTCTGCGAGATCACGGCCTCGAGCGACTCGGAGAGCATGGTGCGGATCTGCGACTGCTGGCCGGCGGGGAAGGCGTCGATGATGCGGTCGACCGTCTTCGGCGCGCTCGAGGTGTGCAGGGTGCCGAACACGAGGTGCCCGGTCTCGGCGGCGGTGATGGCGAGCGAGATGGTCTCGAGGTCGCGCAGCTCGCCGACGAGGATCACGTCGGGGTCCTCGCGCAGCGCGCTCTTCAGGGCGTTCGCGAACGAGTGCGTGTGCGGGCCGACCTCGCGCTGGTTGACCAGGCACTTCTTCGGTCGGTGCACGAACTCGATCGGGTCCTCGACCGTGAGGACATGGCCCTCCCACGTGTCGTTGATGTGATCGAGCATCGCCGCGAGCGTCGTCGACTTGCCCGAGCCCGTCGGCCCGGTGACCAGCACCAGACCGCGCTCCTTCGTGCACAGCTCCTTCAGCACCGGCGGCAGCTCCATCGACTCGAGCGCCGGGATCCTGGTCGGGATCGTGCGCAGCACCGCGCCCGGGCCGCGGTTGTGCTGGAAGACGTTGACGCGGTAGCGGCCGACGCCGTCCAGCTCGGTCGCGAAGTCGGCCTCGAGGTTCTCCTCGAAGTGCTTCTTCTGCGGCGGGCCCATGATCGAGGTGACGAGGGACAGCACCGTCTCGGCGTCGAGCGGGCCGGTTTCGGTCCGCACGAGGTCGCCGCAGACACGCAGCATCGGCGGCTCGCCGGAGCTCAGGTGGAGGTCCGAGGCGCCCTTGTCGGCGGCCTCCTGCAGCAGCGCTTGCATGGTCGGCATGCCGGCTGCGGGTTGCAAGCCGCGCGCCATTCCCCGGTCGGGCCGGTGCGCACGGAGCCGCCGCGCGCGGGACGATCCGCGCGGACGGCGGCGGCACGAGCGACGAGGACGTGCCGCCGCGTCCAGATCTGGTCGTCGACGCGGGACGGGCGGCCTGCCGCCCGCCCCGCGTGGCGCGCTATTCGGCGGTGAGCGTGAAGGTCCGGATGACCTCGCCGTTGTTGTCCTTGTAGGCGACCGCGGCCGTGGCGGTGTCGGCGACGATGCTCACGTAGTTGCGCCGATCGATGTCGTAGTACTGCACCGTCGGGAAGAGCGACGGGAGGCTGCCGACGAGCCCCAGCACCGCCGGCGGCAGCTCGCGGTAGATCGGATCCATGCCGATGGCGCCCGCGACGATCTCCGGGATCGCACCGCCCGCCGGGCCCGGGTTGGCGGCGCCGGTGTTGTAGATCGCGGCGTGGATGTCGGTGGAGAGGAAGACGACGTTCCGCACGTGGTCGTTCGTCATCGGGTTGCCGTCGGGATTGCGGATGAACTCCATGATCTCGGTGCGCTCCGCCGCATAGCCCTCCCAGCGGTCGTAGGGCACGAAGAGCAGGCTCGTCAGCAGCGGGCCGTTCATCACGAACTTCCACTTCGCGGTCGAGCTCTGGAGCCCCGCCTTCAGCCACGCCTTCTGCGCGGCGCCGAGGTAGGTGCGGCTCGGGCTGTTGATCTCGGTCGTGCACGGGCCCGCCGGCGGCAGCGTGGCCGGCTGGCCGCCCGACAGGCAGGCCGGCTGCGTGAGGTAGGCCTGTGGGTTGCGGTACTGGCGCGCGTCGATGACGAAGAACTCCGCAACGTCGCCCCACTTGAAGCTGCGGTAGAGCCGCATCGGGTCGACGCCGTCCTCGCGCACCGGCTGCCAGTCGCGGAACGCGTGGTTTCCGGCGATGATCTGCGGGCCGAAGGCGCCGAACGGCGAGCCGTAGTAGTCGTTCGTCACCTCGTGGTCGTCGGTCATGCTGACCGTGCCGGTGCTGGCCATGAGGTCGCGCAGCGCGCGGTCTTCGCGGTTCTCCCGGTACTTCGTCCAGTACTCCGGCAGCGTGGTCGCGATGCCCGTGCCGCTGCGCGGATCGTCGCCGTAGATCGTGTCGCCGATGTACAGCCATAGGTCCGGTGCATCGCGGGTGATCCCCTCGAGGACGCTGTACGGCATGAAGAAGGCGTTCGAGTCGCCGGTGAAGGCGAAGTGGAGCGGCGCCGTGGAGGACGGGGACGGGGCGGTGCGCACGCGGCCGGTGCGGCTCGTGTCGGCGCCCTGGGTGAAGCGGTAGAAGTAGGTCGTGGCGGCCGACAGCCCGCTCACGTCGGTCTTGACGACGTTGTCGCGTGCCGGGTTGGGAACCAGGCCCGGCTGGGTCTGCACGACGTTCGTGAAGCGCGCGTCGGTGGAGACCTCGAGGGTCACCGGCCCGGGTCCGTCGGCGCGCGTCCAGGCGATGAAGGCGCTCGGCGTGGCGTCGCCGGCGGCCACGCCGTACGAGAACGGCGCGGCGTCGGAGAGCGGATAGACCGCCGCCGCGCCCGTGTCGCCCTGCACCGCCGACGCCGCGGCGAGGCAGCGCGAGAGCCGCGCGACGGGCGGGATCGCGTTCGCGTTCGTGACCCCGACGCGCAGGAACGTGAGGAAGCTGAACGGGTGCACCGGCGCGCCGGCGCGCGTGTCGCCGCACTCGCCGCCGAACTCGATGGCGGCGTCGAGCACCTGCGCGTCGGTGCACTTGGTCTCGACGACGGCGATCAGCTTCTCGCGCGCCTTGTCGAGCTTCGCGAGGGTCTTCTCGTCGGGGCAGCGCGCGCCGCTGCCGGAGAACACCGCCTTCTTGGCGCAGGCGCGGCGCAGCTTCAGGCGCGCGTTGGCCGCCTTCTGGATCGCCTTCCCGATGGTCTTCTGGCAGGCGCGCACGCCGGCGTCGGCGAGCTGCCCGGCGTCGTCGTAACCGGTGTCGATGAGCTCGTCGGCACGCGGCCCGTGCACGGCGGCGACGACGCAGGTGACGACGTCGCCGACGGTGGCCGCGCCGTCGCAGGCGAGGCCGAGGTCGGCGTCGGCGATGGTCGCGCCCGGGCATTTGGCCGTGACCGACTTGGTCAGCTTGTCCTGGGCCTTGGCGAGCGACGTGACGACGCCCGCGTCGCTGGCGCAGTCGGCGGGCGTGCCGCTCGCGGCCCGACCGTCCCGGCACTTCCCGAGCGTCTTCGCGCGTGTACCGAAGTACTTGCCCGCGGCCGACGCGATGGCGTCCTGGCATTTCTGCGCCGGCGTCGGTGCCGCGACGGCCCCGTGGGCCACGACGGTGACGACGAACGCGACGATGATCCCCCTCGTACGCATGGAGCGTCCTCCTGGGCGGACGCTAGCGCAGCCGGAATCCGGCTGTCCATGAATTATTCAGCCAAGGAAGAGGCGGCCGGCGGGGTTCGCGGACTCGTCGGTGTAGGCGAACCCGAGCCGGTCGAGGCGCGCGCGCAGCTCGTCGCGCTCCGGCCCGGGGACCTCGAGGCCCACGAGGACGCGGCCGAAGGCCCCGCCCGCGTTGCGGTAGTGGAACAGCGAGATGTTCCACCGCTGGCCGAGGCTCTCGAGAAACTGGAGCAGTGCGCCGGGGCGCTCCGGGAAGTCGACGGCGAGCAGCACCTCGTCGCGGACCGCAGGCGTCCGCCCGCCCACCATGTGCCGGACGTGGGTCTTCGCGAGGTCGTTCTCGGACAGGTCGATGCAGGCGGTGCCGTCGTGCGCCAGGCGCGCGAGCAGCGCCTGCGCCTCGTCGCGCCCCGCCACCTCGACGCCGACGAACACGTGCGCCGCGTCGCGCGTGGCCAGCCGGTAGTTGAACTCGGTGACGCTGCGGTCGCCGATCCGGCGGCAGAAGGCGAGGAAAGCGCCCGGCCGCTCGGGGATGGTGGCCGCGAAGAGCGCCTCGCGATGCTCGCCGACCGCCGCCCGCTCGGCGACGTAGCCGAGGCGCGCGAAGCTCATGTTGGCGCCGGAGAGGACGGCCACGGCCGGTCCCGCGGCGAGGGCCCCGTCGGCCGCCAGCCGCTTCAGCCCGGCGACGCCGAGCGCGCCCGCGGGCTCCAGCACCGAGCGCGTGTCGGTGAAGACGTCGCGGATCGCGGCGCATATCTCGTCGACGGAGACGGTGACGATGCCGTCGAGATAGCGCCGGCAGAGCGCGAACGTGTGCTCGCCCGGCGTGCGCACGGCGACGCCGTCGGCGAAGATGCCGACGTGGTCCAGCGCGACGCGCGCGCCCGCCGCCAGCGAGCGCGCCATGGCGTCGGCGTCGTCGGGCTGCACGCCGACGACGCGCACGTCGGGCCGCAGCTCCTTCACGACCGCCGCGATGCCGGCGGCGAGCCCTCCGCCGCCGATCGGCATCAGCACCGTGGCGAGCGCGCGCGGCGCCTGCGAGAGCAGCTCGAGGCCGACGGTCGCCTGCCCGGCGATCACGTCGGGATGGTCGTACGGCGGCACGACGGTCATGCCGGTGTCGGCCGCGACCGCCGTGCAGTGGGCCGCGGCGTCGGCGTAGTCGTCGCCGACCAGATCGATGCTGGCGCCGAGCCGGCGCACGGCGTCGACCTTGATGGCCGGCGTGGTGCGCGGCATCACGATGTGCGCCCGCAGCCCGAGCTTGCGCGCCGCGAACGCCACCCCCTGCGCATGGTTGCCGGCCGACGACGCGATCACGCCCGCGGCCCGCTCCGCCTCGGACAGGTGCACGATGCGGTTGTAAGCGCCGCGGATCTTGAACGAGAATACGGGCGTCAGGTCCTCGCGCTTCAGCAGGACGACGCGGCCGAGGCGCCCGCCCAGGCGTGGGGCGGGATCGAGCGGCGTCGGCTCCGGCAGGACGTCGGTCACGTGCGCGTTGAAGGCGCGGCGGAGCATGGCGTCCATGCCGTCGGTTGTGCCCGGCTCGCACGGACCTTGCCAGCACCGCCCGGCTCCGCTTCCGCCGCGCCGGGAAGCATGCTAGCGGCGCGCCATGACGACCGACCTGTGGATGCTGGTGTGGACCGCGATGCTCTGCCTCACCCTGCCGGTCGTCTACGCGTCCGGCCGGCTCTCGTCGCCCGGCGGCCTCGCCTACGGGATGGGCAACCGCGAGGGCGAGCCGCCGCCGGAGCCCGCCTGGGTGAAGCGCGGCGTCCGCGCCCACGCGAACCTGGTCGAGAACCTCGCGGTGTTCGCGATCCTGGTCCTCGTCGCCCACCTCGCGGGCAGGGCCAACGCGACCACGGCGCTGGGCGCCACCCTCTTCTTCTGGGCCCGGGTGGCGCACGCCGCAGTCTACGTCCTCGGCCTCACCGGCATCCGCACGCTGGCGTTCTTCGCGGGGACGGTCGGCGAGCTCCTGATTCTGGCGCAGCTCTTCTAGCCGCGCGCCCGCTCCCAGCGTTCGAGCGGGCCCGCGGGCCCTGCCTCGCGGCCGACGCGAATCATGCCGAGCCGCGCCATCACGCGCAGCGAGGCCGTGTTCGGAACATCGGCGCGGGCCACCACGCGCGCGAGGCCGCGCGGTCCGAGGCCCCAGTCGAGAACCACCGCCGCAGCCTCAGTCGCAAGGCCCTGACCCCACGCCGCAGGCGCGAGGCCATAGAGCAGCTCGGCGTCCGGCCCACCGCCGTAGGGCAGCAGCGCGACGAAGCCCACGAGCGCGGCGTCGCCGAGCCGCTCGACGACCCACAGGCCGAGCCGGCACGCGGCGGCCGCCGCCGACCAGCCGGCGATCGCCGCAGCGGCGTGCGCGCGCGGAATCGCGACGTCGTCCCAGAGGAATCGGCGCACCGCGGGGTCGATCCACAGCGCATGCAGCGTATCGACGTCATTCGTCGTCGCCTGCCGCAGGCGCAGGCGCGCGCTCGTCAGCGTGGGCAGCATCATCGTGGGGACTGCACCACCGCGTAGACGCGCTCCTCGTCGACCGCCGGCGGCGGCGCGCTCGCAACCGGCGGCGGCGCGTCGCGCGGCTCGAGCGTCGCGGCCCATGGCCGGCCCGGCGCGACCGCCGCCTGCCAGCGGCCGTCGCGTTCGATCGGCACGGGCACGCCGGGCGCCCACGTCGTGCCGTGCGACCAGGGCACGACGCGCCAGCGTGCGCCGACGGCGGGGGCGACGCGGCCGTGGAGACGACCGTCCGGCTCGAGCGTCGCCGTCAGCGTCAACCGCAGCAGCTCCTGCGCGAAGCGGCGCGGCGTGCCGTCGGCGCGGAACAGCCCCGCGTGCGGGCCGACGGGCGTCGTGCGCCACGGCTGATCGTAGGCCTCGAACATCGCCGCCGGCACGCCGCGGCTCGACAGGCACAGGAAGTAGGCACGCTGGTACGACGGGTTGGCCACGCCGCCGCCGGCGGCCGCGAGGCCGCTCGCGCCGAGACGCAGGATCTGTCCCGCGGGCAGCGTCTGCTCGACGCGCCGGTAGTCCGCGATGGCGATGCCGCAGGCCGCCTGCGAGCCCTCGTCGGCGCTCGGGAACGCCAGCGGCGACGGCTCGTCGCCGAGCGCGCGCAGCACGGCGTCGGTCGCGAGGACGTCCGCCGCCTCGCGCACCACGACCGGACGCCCGGTCGCACGCAGGCGCGTCACCGCCGCACGCAGGGCGTCGCGGTCGTAGCGCGTGCCGAGACCGCCGCTGCCGACGGCGTAGCCGTCCGCGCAGCGGCGAGCGTGCGCCGCCGCCCGCACCTCGGCCGCGTCGCCCGGATCGGCGACGCCGAGGACGACGCTCGGCAGGCCATGACGCTTCAGGTGCCGGCACACCGGCGCCAGCACGCGGGGGCTCGCCCAGGTGGCGACGAGGTCGACGCCGAGGGCGCGGAGGTCGGCAGCGTCGGCGCGCAGCTCGCGCGCCCGCGGCCGCCACGCCGGGTCTCCCGGCGCGTAGCCGCGCGGCGTGTAGACGACGGCGCGTCCCGTCTCCGCCGCCGCGGGCAGGGTCGCGAGCGACACGACGACGGCCAGACCCGCCGCCGCGCTCCACCGGGGAGGACACCGTCGCCGCACGCGCACGCGACCGGCGTCCTAGGCGCTGGCCCCGCGTCCCGCAACCCCGACGCCGCAACGCCTCGCCGCCACGCCGACGCAAGGGCCCGCGAGACTTGCCTGAGCTGGCGGTGCGTGTAGCCAGGACCGCGCATGAAGTCGTTGGACGTCCGGGGAGCGCCGGACCCGAAGAAGCTGCGCGTATGCTGCGAGATGCGATGCGCGCTCCCGCTGGAGCCCCTGAACGCCGGCCGCGCGGCGGCCTGACAGGTCGCATGTCGCACCCGAAGCAGGAGTGCGTGTGGGATTACCCGTGCCCGCCGCGCATCGAATGCGTCCGCCGCCACGTGCAGGTGGTCTACAACGGCGAGGTCATCGCCGACTCGCAGCGCGCGCTCCGCGTGCTGACGATCAGCCACCCGCCCAACTACTACTTCCCGCGCGGCGACGTCCGCCTCGAGTGCCTGCGCCCGAGCGCCTACGCGAGCGCCTGCTCGTGGAAGGGCATCGCGCGCTACTTCGACGTCGTCGTCTGCGGTCGCCAGACGATGCAGGGCGCCTGGACCTTCCCGGCTCCCGAGCCCGGCTACGAGCTGCTCGCCGGCCACTATGCGTTCTTCCCGAGCCGCATGGACGCGTGCTTCGTCGACGGCCAGCGCGTCGTCGCACAGCCGGGCGACGCGCACGGCGGCTGGGTGACGCCGGACGTGCTCGGCCCCTTCGGGCCTGCCGGCCGGTGAGCCCGCCCGCGCTCAGCGCGGGCGGAAGATAGGCAGCGTCACCGCGTCGCTCGCGTCCTCGAAGTCGACGCGCACGGGCAGGCCGATGCGCAGGTCGGCCGGCGCCACGTCGCGCACCCAGGTGAGGAGCCGCGGCCCCTCGGCCAGCTCCACGACGACGGTCGCGTACGGCAGGTCGAGGAAGCCCGGGTGCATCGGCTTGTGGGTGACGGACCACGCGTAGACCGCGCCCTCCCCCGCCGAGCGCGCCCACTCCCACGCCTCGCTGCCGCACGCCGCGCACCACAGGCGCGGCACGTGCCGCCAGACGCCGCACGCGGTGCAACGCTGGAAGCGCAGCTCGCGCCGCTTCGTGAAGGCGTAGAACTCGGCCGTCAGCCCCTGGAGCTTCGGCAGCGGCCGCGCGAAGACGTCGCTCATGCGAGGCTCCGCAGCACCGCGAGGCCGCCGTCGCCGAAGTCGCCCCAGCCGGTGACGATGCCGACGCGCGCGCCGTCGACCTGCGCCGCGCCGGCCTGGCCGCGCAGCTGGCGCACCGCCTCCACGACGTGGTTCATGCCGCCGACGTGCGCCTGCGAGAGCAGCCCGCCGTGCGTGTTGATCGGGCAGCGGCCGCCGAGCGCGACGTTGCCGTCGGCGACGAAGCGCGGGCTCTCGCCGCGCGCGCAGAAGCCGGCCTCCTCGAGCTGGTGCAGCACCTCGAAGGTGAAGCAGTCGTACACCTGCGCGAAGTCGGCGTCCTCGGGGCCGAGGCCCGCCATCGCGTAGGCGCGCGGCGCCGCGTGCGTGAGACCGATGGTCAGGAGATCGGGCCGGTTCACGATGTCGTCGGCGGGCCACGGATGGCCCTCGGCGACGCCGCTGATCGCGACCGGCGGCTGGCGCAGCCGCTTCGCGCGCTCGGTGGTGGTGACGATCACCGCCGCCGCGCCGTCGGTCTCGAGGCAGCAGTCGAGCAGCTTGTAGGGCTCGCAGATCCACGGCGACGCGAGGTAGTCGTCCATCGTCATCGGCCGCCCGCGCATGACCGCGCGCGGATTCAGCTGCGCGTGCGCGCGGCAGGCGACGGCGACGGCGCCGAGCGCCTCGCGCGGCGTGCCGTAGGTCTGCATGTGCCGCTGCGCCATCAGCGTGTACCACTGCGCCGGCGACGCCGAGCCGTACGGAAGGTAGAAGTCGCGCACCGGGACGCCGATCGACGCCTCGAAGCGCGCCAGCTCGTCCTCCAGCGCGCTGAAGTCGCCGCGCACGCGGCGACCCGAGAAGCCGTTCCAGCCGAACGTCACGAGCACGTGCGACGCGATCCCGAACGCCACCGCCATGGCCGCGTTCTGGAGCCCGACGACCGGGCTCGCGCCGCCCATGTTCACCTGCACCGCCCAGCGCAGGTCGCGGACGCCGAAGTTGACCGCGAAGTCCTCCGCCGACGCGCCCCAGATCGGCGTCACCACGCCGTCGACGTCGCCCGGCGCGAGGCCCGCGTCGGCCAGCGCCGCGCGCGCCGCCTCGAGCATGAGGCCGAGCTCGCTCTTCCCCGACCCCGGCGCGCGACAGTAGGCGGTCTCGCCGATGCCGACGAGCGCGGCCTGGTCGCGGAGCGAGAGCACGCCGGGGCTCTACCAGCGGGCGCGCGCGAGCGGCAAGCACGCGGCCGCAATTTGACACCATGCGGCCGCCCGGCCAAACCGGTCCCCGCCCATGGCCGCCCCGTCGTCGCGCACCCTCTCCGAGCACGCCTCCGCCGCTCTCCTGGCCGCGTACGACGTGCCGGTGGCACGCGCCCAGCTGGTCGCCGACGCCGACGCGGCGGTGCACGCCGCCGCCGGGCTCGGCTTCCCCGTGGTCGTGAAGCTCTGCGGCGACGCCATCGCGCACAAGACCGAGCGCAACCTCGTGCGCCTCGGCTGCGGCGAGGCGGGCGCCGTCCGCGCCGCGGCGACGGAGCTCCTCGGCCAGGCGCGGCCCGACGACGGTCCCGTCGCCCTCCTCGTCGCCGAGCAGGTGCGCGGGCGGCGTGAGCTGATCGCCGGCCTCGTGCGCGATCCGCAGTTCGGCCCGTGCGTCGTGCTCGGGCTCGGCGGCATCTTCACCGAGGCCCTCGGCGACGTCGTCTTCGCCGCCGCGCCGCTGGCGCCGGCCGAGGCGCGGCGCATGATCGACGGGCTGCGCACGCGGCGCCTGCTCGGCGCGTTCCGCGGCGAGCCGGCCGTCGATCGCGACGCGCTGGCGGCGATCCTCGTCGGCCTCGGGCGCCTCGGGGTCGAGCGGCCCGAGGTCGAGAGCGTCGACGTGAACCCGCTCATCGTGCGCGACGGCACGCCGGTCGCCGTCGACGCGCTGGTCGTGCTGGGCGACGCCGCCGCGCCCGCCCCGATGCCCGCCGCGCGCGACGCCGCGACGCTGCGCGCGCGCTTCGCCCCGCTCTTCCATCCGCGCGGCGTCGTGGTCGCCGGCGTGTCGGGGCACCCGGGCAAGTTCGGCTTCGTCGCCTTCCACAACATCCTGCGCTTCGGCTACCGCGGCGCGCTCTTCGGCGTGAACCGCGAGGGCGCGACGGTGCTCGGGCACCAGACGCTGCGCGACGTCGCCGCGGTGCCGGACGGCGCCGCCGACCTCGTCTTCGTCTGTACGCCGACGGCCGCGAACCCGGGGCTGCTGCGCGCCTGCGCCGCGCGCGGCGTCCGGGCAGCGTTCGTCGCCAGCGGCGGCTACGGCGAGGCGGGCGACGAGGGCCGCGCGCTCGAGGCCGAGCTGGTCCGCACCGCCGACGCGTGCGGCATCCTGCTCGCGGGCCCGAACGGCCAGGGCCTCGTCTCGACGGCCGATCATCTCTGCGCGCAGATCGTCGCGCCCTATCCGCCGCCGGGCCGCATCTCGGTCGCGAGCCAGAGCGGCAATCTGGTCTCGGGCTTCCTCAACTACGCCGTCGCGAGCGGCATCGGCGTCTCGAAGGCGATCTCGTGCGGCAACTCGGCGCAGACGACGATCGCCGACTACCTCGAGTACTTCGCCGTCGATCCGGACACCGCGGTCGCGCTCGCCTACCTCGAAGGCATGGCCGACGGCCGCCCGTTCCTCGCCGCCGCGCGCCGCCTGGTCGCCGAGAAGCCGCTCGTCTTGGTGAAGGGCGGCGCCGCCGCCGAGGGGCAGAAGGCGGCCGCGAGCCACACCGGCTCGCTCGCCACCGACGACCGCGTCTTCGACGGCGTCTGCCGCCAGCTCGGCGTCCTGCGCGCGCCGACCGTCGAGCACGCCTTCGAGTGGGCGGCGACGTTCGCTACCCAGCCGCTGCCGCGCGGCCGCCGCGTCGTCGTCTTCACGACCGCGGGCGGCTGGGGCGTGCTCACCGCCGACGCGCTCGCCGCCGCCGGCCTCGCGCTGACGCCGCTGCCCGCCGATCTCAAGACCACGATCGACGGCATGGTGCCGGCGCGCTGGAGCCGGCAGAACCCGATCGACCTCGCGGGCGGCGAGACCCGCGACACCATCCCGCAGGTGCTCGATCTGGTCTGCGCACATCCCGACGTCGACGCCGTCGTCTTCCTCGGCCTCGGCATCCAGGCGAACCAGGCGCACGTCTTCCGCAGCGGCGCGTTCCATCCGGACCACGGCCTCGACCGCATCGTGGAGTTCCACGAGCGCCAGGACCGCCGCTACGCCGAAGCCGCGACGCAGGCGTCGGAGCGGCACGGAAAGCCGGTGCTGGTCGCGACCGAGCTGGTGCACACCGATCGGCATTACGGCAACGCCGGTCCGGTCGGCGTGCGCGAGAGCGGCCGCCTCTGCTACCCGAGCGGCCATCGCGCCGTCGCGGCGCTGCGCGCCCTGGTCGAGTATGCCGAGCTCCGATCCGCCCGATCCTGAGCTGGTCCGCACCGTCGGCCTGTGCGCGCTGTGCACCCACGCGCGCGTGCAGGAGACGGCCCGCGGCAGCCGCTTCTGGCGCTGCGGCCGCGCGGCCACCGACCCGCGCTTCGTGCGTTACCCGCGGCTCCCCGTCGGCGCCTGCCCGGGCTTCACGCCGCACGCGCCGCGCTGACGCGGATCAGGCGCTCTCGTCGAGGACGACGCGGGTCGAGCCGCGCAGGTCGGGATGCCGCAGCCGATCCTCGAGCTCGACGATGCGCCGCGCGCTCTGCTGGCGCTCGGCAAGCGCGGCCCGGCGCTTGTCGTCGAGATCGAGCGCCAGCGACCGCGCCCATGCCGACGCACGGCGCTCGCGCCCCAGCGCGGCGACGGTGACGGCGAGCGAGCCCGCCAGCAGGAGGCCGCCGACGACGAGCGCCCACAGCGCCACGCTCCAGCGCGTCTCGAGCGCCGCGAGCCGGGCCCGATCCGCCTCCACGAACGTCACCCCCTCGCGAGCGACGACGAGCGCCCGCTCGGCCGCCCGCAGGCGCTGCGCGAGCGTGCCCCGCTCCGCCTCCGCCGCGGCCGCACGCGCCTCGGCCGCGGTCGCCCGTGCCGTCGCCGGGTTCGGCACGCGGAACGGGAAACCGAGCGGGATGCGTCCCGCGTCCTTCACGCCGTTGTCGCCGAGGAAACGGCCGATCTGGTCGGGTGCGACGCCGAGCGCGGCGGCGATGGCGCTCGCCGTGTCGCCCGCCTGCGCGCGGTAGACGATGGTCGCACCGCCGTCCGCCAGCTCGACCGCCGGCGCCGCGAACGCGGCCGTCGCGCCCAGCCCGAGGGCCACGACGACGGCCAGAAGGCTCTTCGTGTGTGGCATGCGGAACCCGCGCTCCCGGTTCCCCGCCCACCGCCGCAACCGTCTCCTGGATACGCCGCGCGCTCCGATCCGGCAATCCCGGAGCGCGCAGCGAAGGCTCAGGACTTCGCCGTGGCGGCGTCGTGCGCGAGCGGCAGCACGCCGACGGCGTACTGCGTCAGCACGTCGACGACGGCGTCGAAGTCGGTCCAGCGGCCGTCGACGTAGGCCGTCGCCAGCGCCTCCGTCTGCGCGATCATCCCCTCGGCGATCATCTCGACGCGCTCGCGCTCCGCCGGCGTGGACGCCGGCAGCCCGAGCTGCACGAGGTCGTCGACCAGGTCACGCCGGATGTCGGCGCGCAGCACCCGTGCCAGCTCGCCGAGCGGCGAGGCCGGCTGGTGCAGCTCCTGGAGATAGAGGCGGAGCAGCACCGGATGCTCGACCCAGGTGCGCAGCGGGACGCGGAACGTCTCCTTCACCGCCTCGACCCCCTGCCCGGCGAGCACGGCCTGCCGCGCAGCCCGCAGCCGCGTGCGCAGGAGCCCCATCTGCTCCTCGCCGAGCGTCCGCAGGAGGTCGTCCTTGTCGCGGAAGTGGACGTAGAAGGTCGGCTGCGCGACCCCCGCCGCCCGCGCCACCGCGCTCGCCGAGAGACCGCCGTAGCCGGTCTCGGCCAGCACCGTCGCCGAGGCCTCGAGGAGACGGCGCCGGGTGATCGACTTGGCCTCCTCCCGGGTCAGCGTCCGCGTCGCCATGGAATATGACCGATAACAGCATTGCCGGAGCCGTTCAACGACAAATCACCACCCTGTATTGACAGGGCATTTTCGCCGATAGAGGTATCACCTACGAACGGAGGACGCAGGCCATGCAGGACTTCCCCATCGTCATCGTCGGCACCGGCTTCTCGGGCATCGCCATGGGCGTGCTGCTGCGCCGGGCCGGGATCGAATCGTTCACCATCCTCGAGAAGGCGGACGACGTCGGCGGCACCTGGCGCGACAACCACTATCCCGGCGCGGCCTGCGACGTGCCTTCGCACCTCTACTGCTTCTCCTTCGAGCCGCGCCCGCAGTGGTCGCGCGCCTTCTCGCCGCAGGCCGAGATTCACGCCTACCTCCGTCACTGCGTCGAGAAGTACGACCTCCGCCGCCACATCCGCTTCGGCTGCGCCGTCAGCGGAGCCGAGTTCGACGCCGCGGCCGGCACCTGGACGGTGCGCATCGAAGGCCAGGCGCCGCTGGTGGCGCGTGCCCTCGTCCTCGGCAACGGCGCGCTCTGCGAGCCGGCGATGCCCGACATCCCCGGCCTCGCGACCTTCACCGGCCCCTGCTTCCACTCCGCGCGCTGGGACCACGACGTCGACCTCGCCGGCAAGCGCGTCGCCGTCATCGGCACCGGAGCCAGCGCCATCCAGTTCGTGCCGCAGCTGGCGCCGCGGGTCGGCCATCTGGACCTCTTCCAGCGCACGCCGCCCTGGGTGCTGCCGAAGCCCGACCGCCGCATGCGGCGCTTCGAGCAGCGCCTCTTCCGCCGGCTGCCGTTCGTGAACCGGCTGCACCGCGCGTGGATCTACTGGACCATGGAGGCGCGCGCGCTCGGCTTCGTCGTCAACCCGAAGCTGATGACGCTGCTCCAGCGCCTCGCGCACCGCTACCTCGCCCGCGCCGTCCCCGATCCCGTCCTGCGCGAGAAGGTGACGCCGCGCTACGCCATGGGCTGCAAGCGCATCCTGCTCTCGAACGACTACTACCCCGCGCTCGGGCGCGAGAACGTCGACGTCGTCACCGAGGGCATCGCCGCGGTGACGCCCGCGGGCGTCCGCACGCGCGACGGCGTGCTGCACCCGGCCGACGCCATCGTCTGCGGCACCGGCTTCATGGTCGGCGACTTCCTCACCCGCCTCCACGTCGTCGGCCGCGGCGGCCGCACCCTGCACGACGCCATGGCGGCGCGCGACGGCCACTACCTCGGCATCGCCGTCCACGGCTTCCCGAACCTCTTCATGCTGATGGGCCCGAACACCGGCCTCGGCCACAACTCGATGATCTTCATGATCGAGGCGCAGGCGCGCTATGCGCTCCAGGCCATCCAGGCCCTGCGCCGCCGGCGCCTGCGCTTCGTCGACGTGCTCCCGGCGCGGCAGCGCGCCTTCACCGACGCCCTCCAGGCGAAGCTGCGCCGCTCGATCTGGGCGAGCGGCTGCCAGAGCTGGTACCTGGACGCCGACGGCTACAACACCACGACGTGGCCGGGCTTCACCTGGCAGTACTGGTGGCAGACCCGCCGGCTCGCGCTCTCCGACTACGAGTGCGTGCCCGAGGGCACGCCGGCCCACGAGCCGGTCGCGACGCCCCTGCCCGCTCCGGCCACCTGAGCACCTGCGCAGCCGCGACACGTCCGTCGCGAAACGTCTTGCCCGGCGCGGTCGGCGGGCGGTACGGTCTGCGCCCCCATGCGCAGCCTGTCCGTCGCCCTCGTCGCCGCCGCCGCCCTGCTCCCGACCGTCGCCGCCGCCCAGGTGGGCGACGCCTACCTCTGCTACCAGACGCGTCCCAGCCGGGGCGCGGCACGCTTCCCCGGTCGCGTCGTTGCGGTCGCCGACCGCTTCGGGGCGCGCAGCGTCGACCTGCCGAAGCCGCAGCACGTCTGCACGCCGGCGGGCGTCGACGGCGGCACGGTCGGCGACGCGACGACGCATCTCGCGTCCTACCGCGTGCGCACGACGATCCCGGCCGCCGCGCCGCAGCGCGGGCTGCGCCTCACCACCGCCGTCGCGACGCTCGACGTCGATCTGAAGATCCCCGCCCTCGCGACCGCTCCGGCGGCGACGGACGCGGGCGCCGCCCCGGCGCCGCCGGATCCCGCCGCGCACGACGTCAACCACTACCAGTGCTGGAAGGCAGGCTCGACGCGCGGGACGCCCGGCCTGCCGAAGGGCCTCACGGCCCGGGTCGCCGACGCGTTCGGCGCCGAGCGGACGTACACGCTGAAGGGGCTGCGCAGCGTGTGCACGCCGGCGCGGGCCGACGGCGCCGACGTCGAGCGCGCCGCCGCGAGCCTCGCCTGCTTCAAGGTCCGCCGCGCCCGCGCCGAGGCCGCGCCGACGCCCGCGCGCGGGCTGCACGTCCGCGACGACCTCGGCCCGCAGAGGCTCGACCTCGGGCGCGAGGATACGCTCTGCCTGCCGGCGGTGCTCGACGACGGCCGCTGCAACGGCGACGCCGCGCTCTGCGACCGGCGCTACGATCAGGTCGCCTACGCGACCACGCACAACGCGATGTCGAACGCCGACGAGGGCTGGCTCGGGCCGAACCAGCGGCGCGGCATCGGCCGCCAGCTCGAGGACGGCATCCGCGGCCTCATGCTCGACACGCACTACGACGGCGGCGTCGCGCACCTCTGCCACGCGTTCTGCCAGCTCGGGAAGGAGACCCTGGTGAGCGGCCTCTTCAAGATCCGCCGCTACCTCGACCTGCACCCGCAGGAGGTGGTGACGATCATCTTCGAGGCCTACGTCTCCGAAGCCGACACCGCCGCCGCCTTCGCCGCCGCCGGCCTGCTGCCGGCGCTGCACGTGCAGCCCGCCGCGGCGCCGTGGCCGACCCTGCGCCAGCTGATCGACGCCGAGACCCGCCTCGTCGTCTTCACCGACGTGCGCGGCGCCCTCCCCTGGCACCACTACGTGTGGGACTACGCCTCCGAGACGCCGTACTCGTTCGAGACGCCGGCGCAGCTCTCGTGCGCGCCGAACCGCGGCAACCCGAGCCGCCCGCTGTTCATCCTGAACCACTTCCTCACCCAGATCCTCGGCAGCCCGCAGCTCGCCGAGCAGATCAACCACAACCCGCTCTTCATCGACCGCGCGCGCGCCTGCCAGACGGCGCGCAACCGGCTGCCCAACTTCGTCACCGTCGACTTCCACGACATCGGCGACGTCTTCGCCGTCACCGCGACGCTGAACGGGCTCGCGCCGTAGGCGGCTTGCGTCCCCGGGGCGGACCGGCCATGGACGTCCTCCGCCCATGGCCCTCCTGCTCGGCTGTCAGAACGTCACCAAGGCCTACGGCGCCGCGCCGCTCTTCGCCGACGTGTCGTTCGGCGTCCACGACGGCGACCGCATCGGGCTCGTCGGCCCGAACGGCGCCGGCAAGTCGACGCTGCTGCGCCTGCTCGCGGGTCTCGAGACGCCGGACGCGGGCACGATCGCGCTCCGCCGTCAGGCGCGGCTCGCCTTCGTGCCGCAGCACCCGACCTTCCCCGACGATCGCCCGATCCTGGCGATCGTCGACGACGCGCTCGCCGGCGACGGGCTCGACCCGACGGCGCGCGCCGTGCGCGTCCGCGCCACCCTCACCCGCTGCGGCTTCGCCGATCCCGACGCGACCCCGGGTCCGCTGTCGGGCGGCTGGCGCAAGCGGCTCGCGATCGCGTGCGCGCTCGTCGCCGAGCCCGACCTCCTGCTCATGGACGAGCCGACGAACCACCTCGATCTCGAGGGCATCCTCTGGCTCGAGGAGCTGCTGGAGGGCCTCGCCGCCGCGCAGCTCGTCGTCAGCCACGACCGCTGGTTCCTCGAGCACACCGCGCGGCGCGTCCTCGACCTCGACCCGGTGCATCCGGGCGGCTTCTTCGAGACCCGCGGCCGCTACAGCGACTTCCTCGAGCGCAAGGACGCCGCCCTGCACGAGCAGGCGCGCTGGCAGGCGACGCTCGCGAACCGCGTGCGCCGCGAGACCGAGTGGCTGCGCCGCGGTCCGAAGGCGCGCACCACGAAGGCGCAGTCGCGCATCGACGAGGCCGGACGGCTGGCGGACGAGCTGGCCGCGGTGCAGGCACGGCAGACCCGGCGTACGACCGCGCTCGACTTCACGGCCACCGAGCGACGCACGAAGCGGCTCCTCGTCGTCGAGCACGCCGCCAAGGCGTTCGGCGCACGCCGCGTGCTCGACGACGTGAATCTCGTCCTCGGCCCCGGCACCCGGCTCGGCCTCCTCGGCGCGAACGGCAGCGGCAAGTCGACGCTCATCCGGCTCCTCACCGGCGCGCTCGAGCCCGACGCCGGCCGCATCGAGCGCATCCCCGGGCTGCGCATCGCCACCCTCGACCAGCACCGCACCGCGCTCGACCCGACCGTGCCGCTGCGCCGCGCGCTCGCCCCCGAGGGCGACCAGGTGGTCTTCGGCGGGCGGCCGATCCACGTCGCCGGCTGGGCGCAGCGCTTCCTCTTCCGCCCCGAGCAACTGCCCATGGCGGTCGGCCGGCTCTCCGGCGGCGAGCAGGCGCGCGTGCTGCTCGCGGCGCTGATGCTCCAGCCCGCCGACGTGCTCGTGCTCGACGAGCCGACCAACGACCTCGACATCCCGACCCTCGAGGTGCTCGAGGAGAGCCTGCTCGAGTTCCCCGGCGCGGTCGTGCTGGTCACGCACGACCGCTTCCTCTTCGAGCGCGTGACCACGACGGTGCTCGCACTCGACGGCAGCGGCGCGGCGGTGCCGTTCGCCGACTACGCGCAGTGGGAGGCGCAGCGCCGTGCCCGGCCGGCGGCGGCGAAGTCGAAGGCCGCCGCCCCTCTGCCCGCACCGCCGAGGCCGGCGGCGAAGCGCCTCACCTGGGCCGAGCAACGCGAGTGGGACGGGATGGAGGCCGCCATCCTCGCCGCCGAGACGCACCTCGCGTCCTGCCAGGCGGCGCTCGACGATCCCGCCGTCGCCAGCAGCGCCGACGAGCTCGCCGCACGCTGCGCGGCGCTGCACGGCGCGCAGGAGGCGATCGATCGGCTCTACACGCGCTGGAGCGAGCTCGAAGCCAAGCGCGGCTGAGGCCGTACCCGGCGGCGGACCGCGCGCCGCCGGGACGCTAGCTCGCGACGCGTTCATCTTGCGATCAAGCCGCGCCTGCGCCATGAGAGGCGCGAGCGATGCCGCACAGCCGTCCGCCCGACAGCCCCACGCAACCCGCGCCCGCCCGGGCGGACGAGGAGCCGGAACCCCCATCGAGCCTGGTCGAGCGCGTGCGCGCGGTGTTGTCGGTGGCAGACCCGTCGCCGAGCGTGCACGCGATCGCCACGGCGCTCGGCACGAGCGTCCGGACGCTCCAGCGCCGCCTCGCCGAGCAGGGATGCAGCGTCGAGAGCCTGCTCGCGACCCGCCGCCGTGTCGCGGCGCTCCGCCTGCTCGGCGACACCGACGCCAAGGTCGTCGACATCGCCTTCGACCTCGGCTACTCGGACCACGCGCACTTCACGCGCGCGTTCCGCCGCTGGACCGGACAGTCGCCGATCGCGTATCGCCGCGCCCGCCTCCTGCCCGGCCGTCAGAACGCGAAGCCGAGCGCGCTGTAGGGTCCACGCATCTCGAGGTTCCCGGCCGAGTCCGGCCCGAAGTCGTGATCGAACGAGATCGCGCGGTAGCCGAGGCCGAGCCACGGTTGGCTGCCCCACGGGCTCCACGGGAGCCACCAGCGCACACCGCCGACGAGCCCCCAGATCAGATCCGAGCTGGCGCCGAAGCCGCCGATGTCGCCGCGGAAGTCGAGCGACAGGCGGTCGTGCACGGGCACCTCCCAGCGCACGCCGATCATCGGATCGGCCCAGTCGAACGCCTCGTCCGCGGCGAGCGCGCGGCCGACGACGCCCGGGCGCTGCGTGTCGGCACGCAGGACGTTGCCGAGGTGCATGATGCGCGTGCCGGCGTAGACGCCGAGGGTCAGCGGACGGCGGCGGTCGCGCAGCGTCCAGGCGCCGAGCTGGTAGCCGAAGCCGACGTCGATCGCGACGGGGTACATCGTGAGCTTGGCGTCGAGCGTCGTGCAGCACACCTTGGCGTCGGTCTTCAGCTCGACGTAGCCGCCGAAGGCGTCGAGGAAGGCGCTCCAGCGTCCGTACGACGCCTGGAACCAGGCGGCGCCGGCGAGCGCGTCGCCGTCGAACAGCAGGGTGAGGAGATCGTCGACGGTGAGGTCGACGAAGGCGGTCCGGTTCTCCACCTCGACGGTGCCGAACGTGCCGGTGAGCCAGGCGTACGGCGCCACCTCGAAGCGCCAGGCGGACGCGCCCGCGGCGGGGACCTCCTCGGCCGCCGCGAGCCCCGGCAGGGCCAGGGCCAGCACGAGGGCGAGCGCGCGCACGATCGGATGCTGCGGCACCGCCCCTCCCCTCAGGATGCCGGGCACGCCTTCACGCAGGCGACGTACGCGTCGCCGCAGGCGGTGAGGCCGGGCGCCGCGGCGTCGCGGGCGGCCAGCCGACAGGTGAACGCCGTCGCCCCCGCCTCCTGCTCGCACGACTCGCGCTGCGGGCTGCCGGGCGGCTCGGTGGCGCGACAGGCGGCGACGGCGGCGTCCTTCGCCTGCACGCACGCGCCGACCGCCGCCCCGAGCGTGGCCTCGATCGGCGCCTCGCAGGCCCGGCGCGTCGCCCCACAGGCCTGCGCGCAGGTCGCGTCCTTGTCGAGACAGGCGCTCGCCGTGATCTGGAACGTCCGCCGGCACGACTGGAGCGCCGCACGGCGTGCCAGCCGCGCCGCCCCCTTGCACGCCGCGGCGCCGGCGGGCGGAGTGCCCGGACCACAGTCCTGCCGGCAAGCGTCGCCGGTGCGGTCGCACTCGGCCAGCGCGTCGCGCGACGCGCGGCGCGCGCCGGCGCGGCACTCGTAGCCGTCGAGCTGCGCGCGATCGACGCACCGGGCACGCTTCTTCGGCGCCGTCGGATGGCTCGTCACGCACCGCGCGAGCGCGCTCTCGAGCTGCGCATCGCAGTGCGCGATCTGGTCGGGATGGCCGGTGGCGTCGCGACACTCCTCTTGCGTCTCGAGGCACGCCCCGACGCACACCGGGTCGCGCTCGAGGCAACGCGCCCGCTCGAGGACGAAGGCGCCGTCGGCGCTGCCGCGGCACTCCTGCTGCTCGCTCCGCGCCGCACGGAAGCACGGCCCGCCGCACGTCGCGGCACTGCCCGCGGCGAACGCATCGCCCGGCACCGTCGCGGCGAGCAGCAGCATCAACATCGATCCGATCATCGTCCCGACGGGCGTCCCTAGCCCGCCGTGCGTCCCCCCGCTTGCCATCTGACGCCAGCGCGCGCTCACGAGCGCCGCGGGCGCACGATCGCGGCGGTCTGCACGCGGGCCGCGAGCTGCGTCCACTCGGGCGTCGCCCGCAGCGACGCGAAGTCGTCGTTGTCGTCGAGGAGGGGCGGTGCGGCGAGGCCGAGGTCCGCGGCCTCGCCGAGCAGCGCGAGCGCGCCGCCGGCGTCGCCGGCCAGCGCGGCGAGGCAGGCGAGGTTGTAGGGCGGGATCCACGAGTCGGCGCGCACGCGTCCCGCCGCCGCATAGTAGTCCCGCGCCGCAGCGTCGTCGCCGAGGAAGCGCGCCGCGTTGCCCGCCTGGACGAGCACCTCGAAAGGCGTCGGCAGCGCTGCCAGCACCCGGCGGTAGTACGCGAGCGCGCGCGCCCAGTCATGGCGGTCGTAGAACAGGTCGGCGAGCCGCCGGTGCACGTGCGGGTAGCTCGGATCGACGGCGATCGCGCGCTCGTACCAGGCCTCGGCGCCCGCGGCGTCGCCGCGTACCGCGGCCACGCCGCCGAGGTTGCTCATCGCCTCGACGTAGGACGGCGCCAGCTCCAGCGCCGCGCGGAAGCGCCGCTCGGCCTCGTCCAAGTCGTCGCGGCGCAGGGCCAGCGCGCCGAGCGCGCCCAGCACGCGATGCTGGCGCGGATCGCGCGCGAGCGACGCTTCGTACTCCCGCCGGCGGACACAGCCCGGTCATGATCGAGCTGTGCGCCGGCAGCGTGATCGGCGCCGACGAGGCGGCGTCGGCACAGCGCACGCCCTCGCGGGCCAGCCCGTCGATCGCCGGCGTCTGCGCGAGCGCGAAGCCGTAGCACCCGAGCCGATCGGCGCGCAGCGTGTCGACGGTGACGATCAGCAGGTTGGGCGGCTGCCGCCGATCGCAGCCGGCGAGGCCGGCGGCAAGGACGAGCAGCACGCCCCAGGCGCGGCCTCGGCGGCACGGGGCCGCGCGCCGCGGCGGTTCACGATCCGGTCGCAGTGCCCGACTTCCCCTGCGTCGCCTTGTAGGTGAACGCCTGGCTGGTCGCGTACGCTCCGGGCCCGGCGTCGAACACCACCGGCAGCGTGACCGGGACGTTCTTCTCGCTGGCGTCGACGAGGCCGTAGTCCGCGAGCGCCGTCTGGAAGTCGCCCTTCAGGTGGAAGGTGAACTTGTAGGTGCCGGCCTTGGTGACGCCGTTCTTCAGCGAGGCGTTCAGCGCGAACTTGTTGCCGTTGCCGTCGTTCGCCTTGCCCTGCTTGTCCAGCACGAAGGCCTGCTGCACGCCGCCGACGTCGACCGTCACCGGCAGGCCGGCGAGCGAGACGCCCTCGGCGACCGTCAGCTTGCCCTTCCACTGGATCGTGTCGGCGCCGGTCTTCTTGAACTTCAGCTCGATGGTGGCCGACTTGAACTGCGGCGGCGTGATGGGTGCGAAGTTGACGACCTGCGACAGCTCGGCCTCGCTGAGACAGTTGATGCTCTTCGCATCCAGGTCGACGAGGTTCTCGACCGTGTTCTTCGCCTGCTTGCTGCTCCCCTGCACGGTGGAGAACGTCATCACGATCGCCGTGCCGCCCGCCGCGATCGTCGGCGTCCACGTGAACGCGGCCTGGCCCGCGCTGTTGATGCCGACCGACGTCGGCGGGCTCACCGCGCCCGGCCCCTGCACGACGAAGCCCAGCCGCGGCTGATCGGACTGCACGTTGCCCGGCAGCATCTGCGCGGTGGTGAACCACTGTACGGAGGCGCCGAGGCTCGAGCCGCCGGTCGAGGTCGCGACGATGGACGTGTCGCTCCCCGAGCCGAGGAGGCCGCGCAGCGAGATGCCCACCTCGACGGGAGCGGCGCCGGTGTTGGTGACGACGTTCATCCAGCGCACGAAGTCGCCGTTGCTCGGCACGAAGACCTTGCGGCTCACCGCCAACGACGGCGCGGTGAAGGTCTGGGTCGGGAACACGAGCTGGCGGTTCGCCCCGTTCTGCTCGCACTCCTCCGCCGCCAGCGGCTCGCCGGGATTGTAGATACGCGGTGCCGGCAGCGGCGTGCCGCCCACCGACGTGATGGCGAGTCCGTTGAAGCCGGCGAAGGCGTTGGTGAGCGGAATGTCCACCTGGCGCTGCACCGTGTAGACGGTCGCGAAGCCGAAGAACGGCGTGAAGCCGACGAAGTAGCTCGTCACCGTGACCGGCTTCACGTAGGTGGCGTTGGTGAGCGCGCCCGACGCGTTCGAGAGGTCCTCGAGCGGGTCGACGTCGGTGTTGACCCAGTACTTCGTCCCGTTCTGATCCTTCAGCTCGATGGGCAACGCGTGCCCGAGGGACGCGACGGCGAGCACGGCGACGGCCGTGATGCCGCGGAGCCTGCAGGCTCCGCGCTCCCGATGACGATGTGCGATCACGACACTTCCTCCTTCGTGTCCCATGGTGGAGCCGACGCCCGCCGCCTTGCGCGCCGACGATGCGCGCCGCCCGTCACCGGGGTCTTGCCATTTGACGCCAGCATCGCGGCGCTTTTGACGGCCCGGGTCGGCGCGGCTACACGTCCTGGGCCCATGCCGTTCCACGCGCTGCTCGCGGACGGATCGTCCGCGACGATCACGGTGGCGATCGAGACCACGCCCGGCGTGCGCGTGACCGCCGCGACGCCGGCGCTGGACGCGGTCGCGAGCCGCGCCGTCGCCGCCGCCGCGCGCGCGCTCGAGGCGCGTCGCCTGGTGCCGTCGGTGCTCGGCTGTCGGCTCGCCGTCGACGCCGCGGGCGAGCCGGACGCGCTCGGGCTGCCGCTCCTCCTGGCCTACGCGGCGCACGCGCTCGGGCATGCCCATGGGCGAGCGCTGCCGATCGGCGTCGCCGCCGCGGGCGGCGTCGGCGGCGACGCGGCCGACGCGCCGATCACGGCCGTGGACGCGCTCGACGGCCGCGCCCAGGCCGGCACGCTGGCGCTCACCCCGGGCGGCACCGTCGTGCTGCCCGCCGCCGGCGCGGCCGCGCTGTCACCCGACGTCCGCCAGGAGCTGGACGATCGCAGCCTCGCCCTGGTGCGCGTGGCGACCGTCGACGACGCGGTCGCCACCGTCGCCCGCCTGCTCCTCGGTACGGAGACGGGTGCGACGCCCGCCCCGCGCGGCGTCGGGGCCTGGCTGCGCTCGCGCTTCGGACGCTGAGCCGCGCGCGGGCTTGGCATCCCGCGCGATGCGCGCCATGGTCGGCCGCATGCGCCGCGACGTCGATGCGACGGATCCGTCGCTGCGTGCGCTCCTGCTCCACGTCGAGCAACGGCGCGCGCGGGCACGGCAGCGCCTCGCCGGCGTGGCCCCGGCGCCTGCCGCGACGACCGACGCGCGACGACCCGCGGCGGCCGACGGCGCCGCAGGCCGCGAGGGAGCGGGCAGCGGCGCCGCCGTCCTGCGCCTCGAGCGGCCGACGCCGGACCTCCTGCGCGTCGTCCTCGCCCGCCCGCCGGGCTTCACGTACCGCGCCGGCCAGTCGGTGCGACTCGTGCTGGGCGGCGTGCGCCGGCGCTACACACTCGTGTCCGCGCCGCACGAGCGCGACCTCGAGCTCTTCGTCGAGCTGGTGCCGGGCGGTCCGATGTCGGAGCGCTGGCGGGCGCTGCGCCCCGGCGACGCCGTCGGCCTCGCGGGCGCGGCGAAGGACGGCCTCGCCCTCGCCCCGGACGCGCGCCGCCACCTGATGCTCGCCACCGTCACCGGCGTGAATCCGTTCGTCAGCCTGCTGCGCGACGCCGTAGAGCGCGGCCGGCGCGATCTCGGCTGCGTGCTCGTGCACGGCGCCAGCTACGCCGACGAGCTCGGGTACGCCGACGAGCTGGCGGCGCTCGCGGCGGCGCGGCCGGACCTCCTCGTCTACCTGCCGACGATCAGCCGCCCCGGCGAGGCACGCAACGCCGGCTGGACCGGGGCGCAGGGCCGCGCCGAGGCGCACCTCGACGCCGCCGTCGCCCGGCACGGCCTGGCGCCGGCGACGACCGCCGCCTACGCCTGCGGCCATCCCGCCATGATCGACGGCGTGCAGGGACGCCTCGGCGAGCTCGGCTTCACGGTACAGGTCGAGCGCTACGCCTGAGCGGCTCGACGCGGGCCGACGGCGGCGATCCGAGGGCCGGCCGTGCCCCCGCGCCGAACGGCCCTGCCGATCCGGACACACGCGCTCCCGCCGGCGGCGCTCGTGGGCTGCGGAGCCCTGGGCGTGCTCGCCTGCACGAGCCGCCTGGTCGCCTTCCACGACTCCGACTCGTTCCTGCCGACGCTCGTCAGCATCCAGCACTGGACGCCGTACTACTGGGGGCAGGCGCGCTGGGGGCATGCTGGTGCCCGCGCTCTTCGGCTGGCTCGACGAGCCGATCGCGAACCTGCTCGCGCAGACCGCGGTGATGGGATTCACGGGCGCGGCGGTCTTCCCGCTGCTGGCTCATCACCTGCGACCGCGACGTTCCGCGCCGCTCGTGGCGCTGCTCGCGCTCTTCGTCGCGACGACGGCCGACCATCTCCTCTTCTGCTGGTTCCTCGCGCAGCCGTACGCGATCGGGCTGGCGCTGGCGCTGCTCGCTCTCGGACGCCTCGCCGGACCCGGGCCGCGACACGCCGGGGCTCGGCGTCCTCCTCCTGCTCGTGGCCGCGTGGGTGAACCTCGCGACGATCGCGGTGGCGCTCGGGCTCCTCGTCGGGAGCACCGCCGGCGGCGGCGCCGCTGCCCGGCGCGCCCCGCGGCATTTCGCCGTGGTGGCATGTGTGGCGTCGTTCGTCGCCTGGCTGGCGCCGCACGTCGCCACGCCGCTGCCGGGCGAGACGAGCCTGCTGCGCGCCACCCTCGTGGGGGCCGCACGGACCGACTTCGGCGGCCCGATGCCCGCGGCGACGGCGCTCGCCGGCATGAGCGCGCTCGCGCTCCTCGGCCTCGTACCGCGGCGCGGACGGCGGGCGTACGCGGCGCGCTGGCTCGCGCCGCTGGCGACCGGCGGCGCCGCC